>JAUWOI010000238.1 GCA_030612185.1 Anaerolineae bacterium | reverse complement strand
CCCGGCCCAGGCCTACCTGGGGGCCAGGGCGGGGGCCAGTTTCGCCTCCATCTTCGGGGGGCGCATGGACGACGTGGGGTTGGATGGGATGGAGGTGGTGCGCCAGACGCGGGAAATATTCGACAACTACGGCTTCGACTGCCAACTGCTGGCGGCCAGCATCCGCCACACGGCGCACGTCGTGGACGCGCTGCTGGCCGGGGCCGACATCATCACCCTGCCCTTCGGCGTCTTGCAGAAGATGATCCGCAGCCCCTTCACCGATGTGGGGTTGGAGCGGTTCCTGGCCGATTGGGCGAAGATAGCACAGTAGTGAAACCAGAGCCCCGGCTTCTCTGAGAGGCCGGGGCTCTGGGCGTTTGTGTGTCTCATCCGTTCGCCTAGTCTATGGAAGGTGATCGAAGGGATTGTCGGTGGCCAAGCCCTCGGCTTCGGCAGCCGCCAGTTGTTGCCGGTCACCGCTCACAAAAGTGAGGCCGAGTTTACGCCGGGCCAGGGCCTGGTGGTGACGCAAGGCGACGGCTAATTGAATGGCATCGTAGGCTTTGAGGGGATGGCGTTGTGTCAGGCGAGCGGCGGCATGAAAATCATCGGTTCTTACCGGGACGAGATAGTATAGGTGAGCCGTATCGTTCAAGAACCGACGGTATGCCAGATCGCGGTCTCGAAGGCCAATGTGATTCGTACGGGTCAGGATAGCCAGGGCAGCCGCCACTTCGACTACGCTGATTTCCGCTATGCAGACCGTGTTGCCCCGCTTGCCATCAAGGCTTGTGCGATCGAGCAATTCCCGGACCCATGTACTTCCCGGCTCCGTCACGTACTGTTTGACAAGGGCACTGGCGTCAAAGTAGTAGAAGCACATCGGTTTTATCGTCGGCTCTCGATGATGATTTGACTGAGGGGAGGGTCAAGCACCAGGGAATTCATAAGCCGGATGTGGGCTTCCTTCTCATCTTCTGGCAAGGCATCCCACTCCGCGGCCAAGGCTCGTTCTTCAGGTGTCAGATCGCGGATCAGTCCCTCAGCCTTGAGTTCGACCAGCAGTTGCTCTTGCTCCGATAGACTCTCCATCTCCTCATCACTGACCAGAACGGCCCGTCCGCCATCACCCCGCAACTCTCGTATGGCCTGCTCCAGCCACGTCACCCGCGTTTCCAGTTCTCTCAGTTCTACTTCAACCATCGCCATTTCGCGCCTCCTGTTCCATCAACCTTGCTCATATCTCGCACATGTGAGACTGGAGGAACGTCTCATATTGTAGCACTGCCAGGCTACTTTGACAACCACAGACGGGATCGCGTGTCTGAGAATTCAAGATTGGGCATCTGTAGTAACGACTTTAGTCGTTTTTGGCCTGGCGATCCCCGAGATTAACGACTAAAGTCGTCACTACAGACATTTTTCAGACGGGGTCTCAGATTGGCACCAGGCCCAGGCTGACCCTCAGTGCCTCATCTACGCGGGCCATGCTCTCCTCGGAGATGTGCCCCCAATAGCGGTCCAGCCGCGACTTATCCACCGTGCGGACCTGGTTGAGCAGCACGAGTGAATCCCTGACCAATCCTCCCTCAGGTGCTTTTATCGCGACGTTGACGTCGTAGCGCGCCCGCTGGCCGGAAGTAATAGCGGCGACGATAATGGTAGGGCTGTATTGGTTACCGATGTTGTTTTGGATCACCAGGGCAGGGCGAACTTTGCCCTGCTCGTGGCCTCGCACCGGCTCAAAGTCCACTGTGAAGATATCGCCGCGCCGGTGCTGTTTAGCCATCGCCGGCTCCCTCGACTTCGTAGGGAGTAACATGGCGCATCCAGGTCTCCTCTTCCAGAGGTCGCCATTCCTCGGCCATCTCTCGGTCCAGTGTCGCATCGGCCAGATAGCCGGCTTTGAGCCGCTCGCGGAGAGACTGGCGGCGACGGGCGGCGATGAAATACTCCAGCGCCTCGCCGACAAAGCGACTGATACCCCGCTGCGGGGCTATCTCGCGCACAGTCTTCATCAAGCCCTTGGGCAAGGTTAGCGTGACTTTCTCTGTCACAGCCATTGTCACCTCCTGATGATGTATTTTACGCAGTATAAATTATACCACCAACAAGCCATCCTGCCAAGCGATCATCCTCGCACAGCCGACGCGACGGGGGACAATGTGGGGTTGGAGTGGCTGAACAAACAAGAAGGCGGCCCTCCTCCGGTGGGAGAATGGCCGCCTCTTTATGCCCTGGGGCTGGTGGGGTTTGTTGTCGCCCGCCTGGGCTACGAGTAATTTCTCAGGACGAGCGGGAGGAAGACCTGGTATTCCACCTCGCCGCACCAGTAGCCAAGGCAGCCTTGATAGTCAGTGCTGGTGGATGCACCGATGGCCGTCTGGCCGACGGTGAGATTGACTGCGTAGTTGGTGGAACTGGCCGCCCCCCCCCCGCCTCCAGTCAGCGGCGTGAACCAGTTCAGTCGGTAGTGGTCTGATTCCATTGCCAGGGCAACCCCGGCCAGCAGCAGTCCACAGAGAAGAGCACTCGCGATCACGATTAGCGTTCGTTTGGTCATCTCAGTTCTCCTATTGCAGCGTGACCAGGATTTCGATGATGCCAGTGCCCTCTCCCAACTCGCCCAGCGCCTTGCCCAGGACGGTACCCTGGGGCGGGTTGGGGCCAGCGAGCATGGCGTGGCCGTCAAGGGACGCGGTGACCAGCAGGTCGCCCCGGTGGATGGCGCCATTCTCGGCCGAGACCTTGCAGGGCGCGATGCCGGTGATGGCCACGGGAATACCCCCCAGTGGGTCGTCCGTATCGGGCGCACCAGCCAGGACGCCCGGTTCGGTCGAGTAGACGCCGATGACGGCGGTGGCGAAGGACTCGGTGGAGAGTTCCACCATCCGGTCGGCGCTACCGCTGATGACCAGCACGTCGCCGGGCTCGTAGTCCGCTTCCTTGCCCTCCACAGCCATCTGCTCGGCAAAGTCCGCCCCGCCGGTCACGGCGCCGCCGTTGAAGAAGCCCTTGCCGGTACGGTCCACGCGCCAGTAGCGGGTGCCCCAGGCGCTGCTGGCTCCTACCACGAAATCGCCAGCGGAGTCTGCTTGCACCAGGTAGAGGGTAGGAAAGCGATGATATGTGCCCCCTGCGGCATTGCCTTGAGCATACACCGCCGCACCACCTCCATTGTTTTGCGCCCAAACGCCCATGCCGTAGCTGTGGTTCGCTTCGGCGTGGACTCCGCCACTGGCGGCCGTACCGCCCACGAAGTAACCACCATAATCGCTCTGACTGTAGCCCATCACGCCGGCGCCGTTGTCGTCCCTATACGGGTCGCAAGTGCCGGCGCTATCTGCTGCGCATCCGAAGACGCCAGGATAATGATGGGCGTCGTCGTAGGAGTACCCCTCCAGGCCCACGGAAGCCTCGCTCCACGCACGCAAGCCGGTGCCGCCTGCGTCGCTGTTGTTGTAAAAGTACCCTCCATAGCCATCCGGTGACCTCGACGCACCCACCACGCCGTAGTTGGCGCCGGATTCCGCCATAGCGTAGGCACGCAGGCCCCGGCCACTGGAATGCCAGTTCTCAATGTCCAGGATAGCGTCGTGAATTGTGGAGCTGATGAATGCCCCCGGCCGCAGGCTGTAGGCGTAGGGGACGGGGTAGATGGCCTGGCGGGGGGTCATCTCGGCGTCGCTGCCCACCTGGATGCCCAGGTAGAGTTGCTCGCCGCTGATGTCCGAAGACGAGCAGTAGTTCATATTCATGTTAAACAACCCATTGTCCACCGTCACATTGTCCTCATCCGTGCAGAGTGCAGTGCCGCCCGTGCTAACATCGTAGATGCTGGCCGTGACGGTGTGAGCGCCGTCGAGAGGGTTGCCACTGGCGTCGGTCAGTCGTCCCTGGACGGGGATCTTGCCGCCCACCACCGCCGCTGCGCCGACATCCCCTTCTGCACCGGCTTCTCTCCCCGGCGGTTCCGGCCCCTGGGCCTGCGTCAGTCCCACGGCCAGTGCCAACACGACCAGCGCAGCCAATACCACAGTTCCGCTCGTGATCAACCATTTACGCGTGTTCATTATTTCTCCTTTCATCTATGTCCGCGCTTGCCCACATAGGCCTGCGCATGCTATTCAGCCACGTACTCACACGTGTTTGTGTATAGACACCTCCTTTTGCCGCCGCGCGCTTGCACCGCTCTACTTCTGAAACGGATGGGTATGAGTATCCGGCAGCATCTCGCGCAGATGGGCTATCAGCCCAGGCCAATCGCGAAAGTAGCGCGCTTCACCGCTCGCCGCGCTTTGAACCTTGCCGCGCCACTCGGTCTGGTCATCGCCCAATTCCTCCACCCACAGTCGCACGGTGAAGAGGTATGATTGCTGACTCAGATTTGGGTCTTGACATCCAGTAGGCATAGTCTATTATTGCCTGCCGACTTCTCTCAGGACAACGGCCCGGTCACCTGCCAGACCATCACCTCGGCCTCAATGTGCCGCTGCCCCAATGCCCGGGCCACCGAGATGCGGTGATGCCCATAAGCAGTTCATCGGAGCATTTTCAGCCTATTATAGCACGAGCAGCGTTTCCAGAACGTTTAATTAGCGTTTTATTAGCGTCAAAACGGATTACTCAACTTCCTGGTGTCGCCTAGCATCTCTGCCACCACCGGCTGAAGTTCGGCCTGCTTGCCCCTTTGCCGGGCCGTCGCAAGTAGGTCAGGAGAGAGTTGCGGCTCAATCCTGGCTAGAAGTCGCTCGGCCCTGTCTTGCGTGTCCCTGTTTCTTGCAGGATGGCCTAGAATGAGGGTAACAAGGGCTAGCGACCGTTCTAGTTCCCCATTCTCTGCCAGCAGTGTGGCCATCCCAAGCAACACTTCCAGGATCAGAGGAACGGCCTGGATTTCGGCCGCAGTCTTCAGGGCCTCGTGGAGATGTTCTTCCGAGTCTTGATAGTGGTGCAGCACACAGGCTACCTTACCCAGGCTGTTGAGAGACCTCACGATGCCCCGACGATCGCCAATCTGTCTGCGGATCACAAGGCTCTCCTGATGCAACCGCTCTGCCTCCCCATACTCTCCCAGCAGAAAGGCAACGTCGCCCAGATAGAATAGGGAGTATGCTGCGCTGCGCCGGTTGCCAGTCTCTCTGAAGATGTCGAGGCTTTCTTGATGGAGCCGCCGTGCCTCGGCATACTCGCCCGATGCGCTGGCAACTCTACCCAGGTTATTGAGACATCTTGGTATTCCCCAGCGGTCGCGAATCTCTCTGCGAATTGCAAGGCTTTCCTGAAGGATTTCCCCCGCCTCTGAATACTCGCCCAGATAGTAGGCTGTGTTGCTCAGGTTGCCGAGACAAAACGCTATGCCCCAACGGTTGCCGATTTTCTTGAAGATGGCGAGGCTTTCTCGGAGGAAATATTCTGCCTCCTTCCACTTCCCGACTGCATTGGCAACGAATCCCAAACTGTTGAGATATCTCGCCATGCCAAACGCGTCGCCGATCTCTCTGGAGATGGCAAGGCTTTCCTGTTGGAGTTGCTCCGCTTGCTCGTATTCTCCCAACACGTAGGCCACAACACCCAAAGTGCCAAGACAGAAAGCCACTTCCTGCCGAACACCGAGGGGGCGAAGGATAGAAAGGCCCCTTTGAACCACTTCCCGAGCCTTCTCAGCCAGGCCCAGTCGGAAACAGAACCATCCCTCTCGCGCAAGAATCTGTCCCAGGATTATCCTTTTATCGTATCCGTGTGCGTCCTCGATTTTGCCTGGCGTCTCTGTCGCCTTTCTGAACGTCTCTTCTCCCTCCACAGACCAACCCTGCATCTCGTAGAACAGCCAGAGAGCCTCTGCCATCCTCCCGATTCTCTCTAACTTCCCGTGCTTCACCGCCCACCTCCACGCGGCCCGCACATTCTCGATCTCTTCTCGGATCTCCTCCAGTGCCCGCTGCTGCCCTGCCTCTTTCAAATGATCTTCCCTTTGATGGAGGAACTCCGCATAATACGCACAGTGGCGGTCTTCAGCCTCTTCACTGGCTTGAGAATCCTCATCCAGTCTACTTTCTCCATATTGCCTCAAGAGTTCGTGCATTTCATACCGTCCTGACGGCTTCCTGTGCAGCAGGGATTTGCCCAGCAGGGCGGAAAGGAGCGGAAGAGAAGCACGTGTCACCTTCTCCGCCGCCTCTCTGTGAAACCCGCCGCGAAATACGGACATCCTGCCGAACACGCCGCGTTCTTCTTCCGTGAGCAGGTTCCAGGAATACTCGAACACCGCTCGCATGCTCCGGTGTCGCTCGGGCACGTCCCGAAGGGACGTTACCAGCAAATCCAGGCCGTTTTCGATCTCCCTGGTTATGGCCCGGCAGTCAAGCACCGGCACCCAGGCGGAGGCCAACTCGATCCCCAGCGGCACCCCCTCCACCAACTGGCAGATGCGAACCAAGAATGGCATCTCTGCTTCTGAAGGCGAGAAGCCAGCACAAACCCGACGTGCATTCTGCATGAATAACTGCACAGCACTATATTTCTCCACCCTGCCAGTCACCTCACTCACCGGATACTGAAGCCCCGCGATCTCGAGAACCCATTCCCCCCGCAGGTTCAGTTTTTCCCGGGAGGTGACCAGGAGTTTCACCTGGGGTGCACCTGCGAGGATTTCTGAAAGCAGACTTGTCCCCTGAAGGAGATGCTCGAAACTGTCCCACACCAGGAGCATATGCTTCTCGCGCAGGTAGTTGACGATCTGCCGCACTGGGTTTTCCGGCTCGTACAAAGCGAAATCGAGCCTATTCGCCAGCGTGAGTGCGAGGAGGTCAATCGAACTGACGGTAGCGAGCATCTTGTAACTTTGTCAAGTCACAGATGAGTGAGGGGAAGTAGGCATGGGGCAACGACCGCGGCCGGAGCCGGGTTTTTGACAAGTCTGAGTGCAGCAGCGTGACCGGATGTCAGTGCAGCGATGT
>JAUWOI010000542.1 GCA_030612185.1 Anaerolineae bacterium | reverse complement strand
CGCTATCTTCAGCAGAAAATGGAAGATCGGATAGGCCAGGCCAAGAGCGACTACAGCGTAGACCGATTCCAGCGCCCAGCGTGGTATCCCGCTCAAGAAAGCCAGGGCGGGAACGCGAGCCGCCAGCCAGGCCAGGAGGGCTGTCGTGGGGACGACGGTTGCCAGGAGATACACGCCCACGCCCAACAGATGACTGGCCTCGACCGCCTGGGTGGGGCAGTAGGCCATACAGCGCATACAACTCTCACAGCGGAACGTCCAGTACGGGCGGCGGCGATTCCCGCTGCCTCGCATCTCAAGCGCATCGTTCGGACAATACTCGGCGCAGAGTCCGCAGCCGGTGCAGCGGTCGGAGGCGAAGAACAGCCTGGCCAGGAAGAAGCGCCCTATCAGCAGGTAGCCGAGCGAGAGGGGAAGGAACCACAGGCCGAACAAGAGGGAGAGCCAACCGGTAAAACACCGTTTGCCAGAGAGGATGGGGCCTATGAAGCCAGCGACTCTTTTCCTGGCCCGGGCCACGATCCCAGCCACCGTATCGGGGGAGAGACCCGGATGCACGGCGATCCAGTTGGAGGGCATGTCTATGCCCGTCGCGCCCCGGATGCGGTAACCTTTCAGGGCCAGGATGAGAGCAATGAGATAGGTGCCTGTCCCCTCGATCCCCGGCGTGAAGACCGGGCCAATCTTGCTCCCGGCACGGGTGGCGACGACCCCGGCGTGGGTGTTGCTGCGGCGCGGCAGGCGTAGGGCGAAGCGCAGCATGGCCCAGGGCGCGGTGAAGCCGTGTGTCGGCATCACCAGCCCCAGGAGCGCCGTCTCGCCCTGGCCGATTTCCTCCGAGGGCCTGTCTTGAGCGCTTGTCCTGAGCATAGCCGAAGGACAGTCGAAAGAATGGGCCGACTCGATGGGACGCACGGTGACGGCCGCCCCCGTTTCGCGAGCGGTCTCGGCCATCCAGGCCGTTACGCGGTAGGAGTTGCCGGTGCCGGTAAAAAAGTAGAAAGTTGCCTCTCGATAGCCCATAGTTCTATTCACTGTTGCGGCCTTCCTGATACCACGTTGAACTCGAGTTTCCTACATCATTCATAGATTCCTCTTGATTGATTCAACTTCCTCGGGAAAGTTCTTGACCAGTCTGTTCTTCTTCAGATTCTGCTTCACGATCCACAGCACATCCGAGTCCTGTAAATCAACGAGTTGGGCCATAAACTCGAAGCCTGCTTGGGGAACCGCACAGACGATGACACTTTTTTGCTCATCTCACACACTTCCTCCAGGATGTAGACCCAAATGAGGATGCGCTAGCCTTCGACAGTGAGAACACGATACCAATATGGATACGCTTCCCGAAACCAGAACCTGGCATACAGTCGCCGGGCCGGCGTATTGCTCTTCACGACTTGTAGATACGCGTGCAGACTGCCCTATTCCACCGGCAACCAGCGCAGTCCCTCCCCGTGGGCGGCGAGCGCCAGGCCCCACCCAAACGGTTCGCTCACCCGCAGCACTGCGGCCAGGAGGTGCGCGCCAGGCGCTAACATCTGCCGGAGAGATTGCATCCCCAACTCCACGTACCCGCGCGCCGCACGGTCCGCAAAACCTTTGAACGTGTTCTCCCCGTCAAAGATCATCTGCCCGTCCAGTTCCAGGGAGAGTGCATCGCTGAACCCAAACTCGAACGTCACTGCCCCTCCTTCAGGCGTCTCGAAATGCCGGACCAGACGCACCTCGCTCAACGAGATGGGCAGGTAGCGGTTCAAGTTGATCGCACCGTTCGGTTCGCAGGTCACTGCACCGTAACCCTCCACGAACCAGGCCTCGACAGCGCCCTCGGCGACGGTGGGCACATCTCCGCGCGGGATGTCCATCCCATCACAGGTCGAGACTTGCAGGTCGCAGAAGTAGGCCGGGCGATAGGTCCACAGCCCGAACAGCCCGGCCGCGGTCGGACGTGCCAACCTCTCCACCACCAGCGGCGGCTGTCCATCCACCGAAACAGCGGCCCGGGCGGCGCAGAAATCCACCTTCAGCCGGAACCAGCGCCCGGTCGGCACCTGCGTGGCGCGTTGGTAACTCGCGCCATGATACACCTGCCAGGTATTCGACCCGTGGAAAACCGGGTCGTATTGCAGCGCATCCCACTCGCCACCGACGTGAGGTACGGCGTAGGCCAGTTCAAAGTTTAGTACGTCCGCAACGCGGAAAGCGATCCCCGGGTAGGCCGGCCCATCAGCGCCAATCAGTACCTCTACGCTGGCGTCTGTCATCCGGTGGCTGGGGATCAGGGCCAAACCGTTCTCCAACCGCAGCGCCTCACGCCCCTGCCAGGTGACGACTTCAGCCTGCTCCGCGTGGATTTCCAGATTGAGAAGATCGGTGAGAGTGTCTTCCAGGAAAGTGGTCATCTCGAATGACTCCTTTATAGTAGCTCGACAGCGCAGTCGGCTGCATCGAGTTGCCTCTACTTGATTGCGGACAGCCAGTGCTCGCCAAGTTGTTTTACCTGCTTGAAGCCAACATCTTCCAACCGTATGCGGTAGTCAGTGAACGAGTGGGCCGCGCCACCTCTCTCAGCCCACGAGAGCAGTTGCGGTTTCCAGCCGTTGGCATAGAGGCTGTACACTAGATCTGGGTTCAGCGCCAGAGGTGATTCGTTCATTCTTGCCCTCCCATCGTTCGCAAAGCGTTCTTGGAAGGGCGGTGGTGCACCCGCAGACACTACAGCGAATGAGGAAAGGAGCGAATTTGCTCTGCGTCGCCTCATCCGTTGGTCTCACAATTCGTTGGCTTCTCCATTCGTTTTTTTCTCCATTCGTTGTAGTGCACCCGCAGACACTACAGCGAATGAGTAAAGGAACGAATTTGCTCTGCGTCGCCTCATCCGTTGTCTCACAATTCGTTGGCTTCTCCATTCGTTTTTTTCTCCATTCGTTGTAGTGCACCCGCAGACACAGAACCGAAGAACGAAATGAACGGATATTCTGTTGCTCGCCGTGTACGTAG
>JAUWOI010000049.1 GCA_030612185.1 Anaerolineae bacterium | reverse complement strand
CGATTCTGATTATCGGTTGTGACTCAAAGTTAGGGTTTATGAGGATGAAACTGGCAAATGGGCTACTAGATGAAGCGATTGAAATCTACAGGAGCAGCGAGTGCTACTGTGGCATGGGACCGAGGACGCACCTCTATACGGTGGATGAGATGACCGGGCTATTGGAAAAGCACGGCTGTGAGGTGCTAGAAGTAGCTTCGACTCCGACCTTTGGGGATACAATAGATGCCCGTTCGTATCATGAGCAAGGAAAGTGGGAAGAGTTGAAGAAGTTAGAACTGGAGGTTTGTACAAGGCCCGAGTTATTGGGGATGGGGCTTCATCTTCTGTTCGTTGCCAGAAAAGGGGAGGCGAATTCTTGTTGATTGGTAGCCTGTTTATCACAGTCTGGTGGAGATCAAGAAGGAATGCCAAATGATCATGCTGTGTTGCTTCATGGATTAGGACGCACAAGCAGATCTATGCGGGCACTGGAAGGCAACCTGTCAGGGCTTGAGTTCCACGTCATCAATATTGATTACCCTTCCAGCAAATACCCCATCGAGTACCTGGCTGAGTATGTCGGAAAAACGATTCACCAGTGCCATACTGATTGTGCTGACGAGGAAAGAATTCATTTTGTGACTCACTCCTTGGGCGGGATCGTTCTTCGTTACTACCTGAAGGAGAACCAACTGCACAACCTCGGTCGCGTCGTAATGCTTAGCCCACCAAATCAGGGGAGTGAGTTGGTGGATAACCTCAGGGACAACATTCTTTTTAAGATCGTGACAGGTCCATCGGGACAACAACTTGGAACTGACTCATCGAGTGTTCCGATAACGCTGGGTGCTGTGGACTTTGAACTCGGTATCATTGTCGGGAACAGAAGCCTGAATCTGATTCTCTCTCACCTGATTCCAGGCGAAGATGACGGAAGGGTGTCGGTGGAGAGGTCAAAGGTTGAAGGTATGGCAGACTTTCTAATTGTGCCCCAGGTCCATCCCTTCATTATGAACAGTCCTGAAGTGATCGAACAGACAGTTTGCTTCCTGGAGCATGGGCGGTTTCTCAGGTGAGCGTGAGAGAAGTTTTGAGATGGAGTGAAATCTGCAGGCGCGGGAATTATTACTTTCGCTCCAATCAATTCCGGTGTATACTTACAGTGCATGAAAACTTTCAGCGGTTTCCCTCCCGGCAAAGTTCGCAACGCCAGTATCCCTGAGCCGGTCTTCACCGAACTCATCCCCATCGTGGATGACCTGGCCGAACTCAAACTCACGCTGCACGTCCTCTGGCGGCTGGGGCAGCAGCGGGCCAAGTTGCGCTACCTCCGCCGTGCCGACCTGGCCGCTGACCAGGTATTGTTGTCCGGCCTGGGCGACGCCCCCGCCGAGATGTTGAGCGCGGCGCTGGAACGGGCCGTCGAGCGCGGGACGCTGTTACTGGCCCAGGCCACTATCGGAGAGACGAGCGAGGAACTCTGCTTCGCCAACACCGCCAGGGGACGCGCGGCGGTCGAGGCACTCGCGCGCGGCGAGTGGCCCGACGAACTCGAATCCGCCGAACGGCCCAACGTCTTTACCCTGTACGAACAGAACATCGGCCTGCTCACCCCGCTCATCGCCGACGAACTGCGTGAGGCGGAGCAGGCCTACCCGACCGATTGGATTGAGGATGCATTCCGCGAGGCGGTGTCGCTGAACAAGCGCAGTTGGAGATACATCCGCGCTATCCTGGAGCGCTGGCACACCGAGGGGAGAGGAGAAAAAACGAGTCGGCGAACTAGTGAGGCAGATCGGCGACGGTACAGCAAATGGGAAAGAACACGATGAACCTGTCAAGAACTGAGGAGGAAGCAGAGAAAGCCTGCCCCATCTGCAAAGGGATGGGCTATGTGCGGGCAGACGTGCCGGTCGGCCATCCTGACTTCGGCAAACTCGTCCCCTGTACCTGCCGCCTGGCCGAACTGGCCCAGCGGCGCGTGGCTGCGCTGCGCACGTTGAGCGACCTTGAGATTTTGGCCCGCATGACCTTCGAGACCTTCACCCCCGAAGGGCACGGCCTCCCGCCCGACAAGCAGGACAACCTGCGCTGGGCCTACGAGGAGGCCAGAACCTTCGCCGAGAAGCCGGAGGGGTGGCTGGTGCTGAAAGGGGGTTACGGTTGCGGCAAAACTCACCTGGTCGCCGCCATCGCCAACAGTTGCGTCGAGCGCGGCCAGCCAGTGCTCCTCATTACCATCCCCGATCTGCTGGACCACCTCCGCGCCGCCTTCGCCCCATCCAGTCCCGCCGATTACGACACCCGTTTTGAGGAAGTCCGCACCGCCCCCATCCTCATCCTCGACGACCTGGGCACCGAAAGCAGCACCCTCTGGGCGCAGGAGAAACTGTTCCAGATCATTAACTATCGCTACAACGCCCGTCTGCCTACCGTCATCACCACCAACCACGAATTGGAGGAGATCCCCCTGCGGCTCCGCTCTCGCCTGGTGGACCCCGACCTGACGAGAATTGTCACCATTCTGGCTCCCGACTACCGGCGGGCAGGTATGTCGCCGGACCAGTCGGACTTGAGTAGCCTGAGCCTGCATACCCATCAGATATTCGAGAACTTCGACCCGCGCAAGGGGGAACTGCCCCGCGAGGAGGAGGAGAACCTCAAGCGCGCCTTCGACATCGCCCGTGCCTTCGCCGAGGAACCCCGTGACTGGCTGGTCTTCACCGGCACCTACGGCTGCGGCAAGACGCACCTGGCCGCTGCCATCGCCAACTACCGCGTGGCGCAGAGTCATGCTGCCCTGTTCGTCGTCGTACCGGATCTACTAGATTACCTGCGAGACACCTTCAATCCTCAGAGCACGGTCACTTTCTACCAACAGTTCGTGGAGGTGCGCCGTGCCCCACTCCTCATCCTCGACGACCTGGGTACCGAGTCGGCCACGCCGTGGGCGCGGGAGAAGATGTATCAACTCTTCGACTATCGCTACAATGCCCGACTGCCAACTGTCATAACCACAGCTAAGTGGACAGAGGAAGTTGACCCGCGCTTGGCGACTCGTATGCTGGACGTGAGCCACTGCACACCTGCCCCTATCACCGCCCCCGCCTACCAGAGTGGCACTCCGCGCCGTCGTAAGAAGACCACCCGCCGGCGCAGGTGAGTGCTCAGGCGTGTCTGGAAAGTGGCAATCTCACTCACTCAATAGTTTGGCAATGATGTCATTGCGAGCGTAGCGTGGCAATCTCCCGCCAGCAAGTTGGGGATTGCCACCGCGAGTACTCGTGGCGGTGCTTCGTCACTTCGTTCCTCGCAATGACAGGGTGAGTAGACCCAGCCTTTTACAAATCCCCTGCCCGTGCTATAATCCCACCATGTCTGCATGCTGGATTGTTTCCGTGCGGACGGGAGGCGATGATGAGGAGAGGTTACTGTCGGCTGAAGGGTTGCCTGGTCGTGCTGGGCGTGCTGCTGTTGGCCTGTGGCTGCACAGGAGGCGATGATCAGGGATTACTCTTCCAGGACGGCTTCGATAACCCACGCAGTGGCTGGGGCGAGGACCAGTGCGAGGAGTTCGAGCGTGGTTATGAGGACGGTGAGTACTCCGTCGTGCTGCACGAGCCAAACTGGTTCGCCTGGACCTACCCTGGTGAGCAGTTCGATAGTGTGAGCGTCGAAGTGGATGTGTATCTGGCATCCGGTTCCCAGGACAGCCATTTCGGCGTCCTATGTCGCCACGTGGATGTAGAGAATTTCTACTACTTCGCTATCAGCGCCGACGGGTATTATGCCATCTTCCGGCGTGTGGACGGCGGCGACCTGGAGATCCTCACTGGCGACGGTAATGGAATGTCCCCCTCTCTCGCCATCAGGACGGGTGAGCAGGCCAATCGCATTCTGGCGGTTTGTCAGGGAGATGAACTGAGTCTGTACGTCAACGGTGAACTGCTGGAGGCAGTCACCGATGACATCCACACGCAGGGGGATGTAGGGATTGGGGCCGGGAGCGGTTCAGAGGGGGACATTCGTGTCCAGTTCGACGACTTTGTCGTTACCAGGCCTTAGAACCGCAGGACAGCGACGGATGGGAGTGTAGATGTGAGAGCAGGCAAACGATTGCTCGTTGTGGCGCTGGTTGTTTTTTTGGTCGCCTGTGGGGGGGATCAGTTGCCCTGGAGCGATGACTTCTCCGATCCGGCCGGCGGTTGGCAGGCCGAGTCGGATGCCTCTGCCGAGGTCGGGTGCTACGAGGGCGTGATGCGTCTTCTGGTCAAAGTGCCCAACCGCCTTGCCTGGGCCTCCGCTGGTCGCGAGTTCTCTGACTTCCGCCTCGCCGTTGAAGCAACCCAGGTCGCCGGCCCTGACGACAACGAGTACGGCGTACTGGTGCGGATGCGGGACGCCGATCATTTCTACCGCTTTTCCATCAGCGGCGATGGTTATTATCTGGTCAGCAAGTACGACGGTGGGGCGTGGGAGGTCCTGAACGGCGACTGGACCTCTTCCGATGCTATCCATCTCGGTGCCGTGACTAATCTTCTGGAGATCGTCTGCCGGGGTGTGACGATGACCTTCCTCGTCAATGGTGTGACACTGACGCAGGTTGAGGACAGCAGTTACTCTCGAGGCGACATTGGCCTCTACGCTGGCTCATTCTTTGAGCCGGGCGTGGAGATCCACTTTGACAATCTGACCGTGACGGAACCCTAGCGTTCTGGACAACACTCAATGGGGAGAATGTATATGGACACTAAGAAACGTTCCTGGGCTAAATCTCTCGTTTGGCGACTGATCGGTATTGTGCTCCTGGGCCTGATATCTTTTCTGGTCACCGACAATTGGAAGGAGATGTCGATCATTACTGCCTTGTTTCATAGCATCCGCGTCGTTCTGTATTACTACCACGAACGAGGGTGGGAGCATATTTCCTGGGGTCGGGTGAAACACCCGTTGGCGGACTTGCCGGTGAAGCAGCAATTGACTCCAGAGGACATGGAGATCGTCAGGGAGCATCTGAAGGAATTGGGATACGTAGATTGATGGTGGGTTGATGAATGTTCATCTACAAAGCCTGGGCTGCCGCCTGAACCAGAGTGAGATCGAGACGATGGCGCGCCGGTTCGCGGCGACGGGCCACATCGTCGTGGGCGACCAGGCTCAAGCTGATGTCTGCGTCATCAACACCTGCGCCGTCACTGCTGAAGCAGAACGCAAGTCGCGCCGCCGCATCAGGGCGCTGGCCCGCGCCAATCCGGAGGCCCGCATTGCTGTCATTGGCTGTTACGCGACGCTGATGCCCCAGCGTTGCGACGCTTTGCCTGGTGTTGCCTGGGTCGTGCCCAACGCCGACAAGGGGCGGACGGTGGAGATTGTGACTCCCTCTCTACCTAACCCGCCGGTTCGTTTTCCCGCCAGAGAAGGTGGAAGCACCTCTCCCCGTTTCGGGGAGGGGCCGGGTGGGAGACGTACCCGCGCTTTCGTCAAAGTGCAAGATGGCTGCGATAACCACTGCACTTACTGCATCACCCGCTTGCTGCGCGGCCCGGCCCGCAGCCGCCCCGTGGCCAACGTCGTCGCCGAAGTGCAGGCACTCGTCGAGACCGGTTACCAGGAGGCGGTGCTGACTGGTGTGAATCTGGGTTCCTATGGTCGTGACCTGGGGCTGCTGGATGGTCTACATACGTTGGTCGGAACTCTGTTAACTCACACTGACCTGCCCCGTCTCCGTCTTTCGTCACTGGAGCCCTGGGGCCTGGACGAGGCTTTCTTCGGATTATGGGAGAACCCACGCCTGTGCCGCCAACTTCACCTGCCGCTGCAGGCTGGCTGCGACGAGACCTTGCGCCGCATGGGTCGTCGTATCACTACAGCGGAGTTCACCCGGCTGTTGGAGACCGCTCGTGCTACCATTCCTGGCCTGGCCGTGACCACCGACGTTCTCGCCGGCTTCCCTGGCGAGGACGAGGTCGCCTTCCGCACCAGTTATGATTTCGTGGCGGCGATGGAGTTTGCGCGCCTCCACGTTTTCCTCTACTCCCCGCGACCGGGCACGGCCGCCACCTGTTTGTCGAACCAGGTGCCACACCGGGTGCGCCGAGCACGAGCGAGCGTGATGCGCGAACTGGGCGCTGAGCAGATGTTCCGCTTCCGGCGACGATTCGTGGGACGGGAGATGGAGGTTCTGTGGGAACAGCGTCGGCACGATGGCCGCTGGGCTGGTCTGACCGATAACTACCTGCGGGTGGTCACACACGCGGAGGATAACTTGCACAACCGGCTCACCACCACGCGGCTGCTGGCTGTACAGAATGGCTATCTGGTAGGTGAGGTGATTGGATGAGCAATAGGGAATCGAAGAAGGGAGATTATGTTAGTTAAAGATCGAATGACCCCTGACCCGGTCGTCATCACGACCGACACCAGTCTTAAGGAGGCGCTGGAGATAGTCCGCAGCAAGCCGTTCCGCCATCTGCCAGTGCTGGATGAGAACGGCAAACTGGTCGGCATTGTGACCGAGAAGAGCCTGGTCTATGCCTCGCCCATCTCTACCACCGCTCTCAGTGTTTTCGAGGTGGACTACATCCTCTCGCGCACGAAGGTGGGACAGATTATACAGGGCTCGGTTATCAGCGTTGGGCCCGACTGGCCGATTGAAGAGGCGGCGCGGGTGATGGTGGACCGCCGCATCGGCTGCCTGCCTGTCGTCGAGAACGACAAACTTATCGGCATCATCAGCGACACGGACATCTTCCGCGTCTTTGTCGAGGGAATGGGGGGCGGGCATCCGTCGCTGCGCATCACCGTCGTTGTCCTAGAGAAAGTAGGTAGTCTGGCGCGGATCACGAGCCGTGTTGTAGCCCTGGGCGGCAACATCTACTCGCTGGGTATGTTCTGGGGCGAGCGGCCCGAGGATCGAGTCATCGTCTTCCGTCTGGAGGGGGTGGACCGGGAGACTGCTGTGCAGGCGCTGGAGGCCGATGGTATCCAGGTTATGCACGTGTGGGAGCAAGATGCCGCTTGACAAGCCTACGGTGCGCGATTATAATGAACCGGTCATCAAAAAACCGGTCAACAACCGGGTATAGAGAGGGGGGATGGAGTGACCAGAGTTATCGTTGAGGAAGGCGAGTCCTTCGATTCTTTATTGAGACGTTTCAACAAGAAAGTACAGTCCGACCGTGTAATGTCGGAGGTGCGTCGCCGCCGTTTTTTCGAAAAGCCGAGCGTGATCCGCAAGCGCAAGAAGGCAGCCAAATTGCGCAAGAGCCACCGGCAGACCCGCAGGGACCAACGCCGTAACGTATAGAGCGATGGACTGCGGAAATGGAGACGCGCATGGGCCTGAAGCAGACATTGCAGGAGAACCTCAAGAAGGCGCTCCGTGCCCGTGACGAGCGTCGCAAGTCAGTCATCCGTATGACTCTGGCTGCGATTGTCAACGCCGAGGTAAAACACGGCGGCGAACTTGATGATGTCGGCGTGACCGCGGTGCTGCAAAAGCAGGCCCGCCAGCGGCGTGACACCATCGCCGAGTTGCAGCAAGCCAGTCGCCCTGATCTGCTCGCCGTCGAAGAGGCGGAGTTGGCAGTCCTTGAGAAATACTTGCCCAGGCTTCTTTCGCGGGAAGAAATCGCTGATGAGGCCCGTCAGGTTATCGCAGAGGTCGGGGCGACAGGGATGGGACAGATGGGGCCGGTGATGCGCCAACTGATGTCCAAACTCAAAGGCCGTGCCGATGGCCGTGTCGTGAACAAAGTCGTGCGTGAGTTGCTGTCTGGCTAGCGCTCGCTGGAGCACGTGTCACACTGATAGACGAGAGGGAGCGCCACATGTGCTCCCTTTTGTCAATTTTAACTGATGAGTACGAACGCAACCGACGCCAGAGACAACGGAGGAAAACCCTCACCACGCCGTGTTGGCCATCGTTGGTGGGCATGGCTGCGCCTGATTCTGCTAGGAACAGTGCTAGCAGCAGTTACAGGCGTTGTGATGGTCTTCCCACTGCTGCCCACCGGCCGTGTGGTGCTGGACGAGGGGGACGTCGCTCCCCAGGACATCTGCGCTTCGCGCCATGTGACTTACGAGAGTGCCATCATGCGCGCGGAGGAGCAGGAACGTGCTGCATCTAGAGTCGAGCCGGTCTATACCCTTCCCGACCCCGCACTGGCCCGTCAACAACTAGACCGCGCCCGCCAGGTGCTCGACTACCTGGGATCGGTGCGTGCCGATACACTTGCCTCTCCTGCCCAACAGCGAGGCTGGATTTTGGCTGTGCCCGAATTGGCCGATCTTACCCCTGAGATCCTCAACGACCTTCTTGCTCTGTCTGACGAGAGTTGGGATCGGGTCCAATGGGAGCCTCTGGCTGTGATTGACCAGGCGATGCGCCGTGAGGCTCGCGAGGGGTATCTCAAGGATGCCCTCGAGAGTGTCCCTGCCCTGGTCCGTCTCGATCTTTCGGACGAGGAGACTGCCGTCACCGTCGCGCTCGCCCAATGCTTCCTGGTCCCCAATTCTTTTTTTGACCCCACAGCCACAGGCGAGGCTCAGACCCGCGCCCGCGACGAAGTGCTGCCTGTGCTGCGTACTTTCAAAGCCGACCAGATCATAGTGGGGGAGGGAGACGTTGTCACAGCACTCAGAATAGAGGCGCTAGATCAATTGGGACTGCGGCAACCCCAGGTGAAGTGGGCCGACTTCGTGGGAGCAGGTCTGTTGGCTGTACTGGAGACCTTGATGCTGTGTCTTTACCTGGCACGCTTTCAGCCCGACGTGCTGTGGGACTGGCGGCAATTCTTTCTGCTGGTGCTTCTCACCTCCTTCTTCGTGCTGGGAATCGGGCTGATGGTGCCAGGGGGGGCAGTGTTACGTTATCTCTCCCCGGCGGCAGCGTTGGCGATGCTGGCTGCGGCGGCCTTAGGGCCGCACGCTGGTGTGGCAACGGCTGTCTTCCTCGGCGGCGTTGCCGGTGTCATCGCCGATAACTCCCTGGAGATGGCAGCCTACATTGCCGTGGGTGGGTTGGTTGCTGCGCTCACGCTGGGCCGCGTCGAGCGCATCGGCACGATCTTTCGCGCTGGCGGCTATGTTGCCCTGGCGCACGTGGGCGTCATTATCATCTTTCGCCTGCCACGTGACATCGCGCAACCCACTGACCTGCTGATCTCGACCCTGGTTGGTGTCGTCAATGGGGGCATCTCGGCCAGCCTGGCACTGGGAGGGCTGTTTCTTATCGGCCCGCTATTTGACATCACCACTACGATGCGGCTCGTCGAACTCAGCCGTCCTGACCATCCGCTTCTGCAGCGGCTGCTGCGCGAGGCCCCTGCTACGTACCATCACAGCCTGATGGTTGCTAACCTGGCTGAGCAGGCTGCCGAGCGCATCGGTGCCGACGCTATGCTCACCCGCGTGGGGGCCTACTACCACGATGTGGGCAAGATCGCCCGCCCGTACTTCTTCATCGAGAACCAGGTCGAAGGCGTTAATCCTCACGACCGGCTCGACCCGCGTACGAGCGCCGAGGTCATCATCACCCACGTCAAGGATGGGTTGGAACTGGCACGGCGTTACCGGCTGCCTCGTCGTATACGTGCCTTCATCCCGGAGCACCACGGTACCAGCCGGGCGAGCTTCCTCTACAGTAAGGCTGTACAACTGGCGGGTGATGCTGCGCTGGTTGACGAGAGCGCATTTCGCTACCCCGGCCCCAAACCACAGAGCAAGGAGACCGCTCTGGTGATGCTGGCAGACGGCTGCGAGGCGACCGTGCGTGCCATACACCCTGCCAGTGCCGAGGAGGTGGCAGAAATTGTCGGTCGTGTCGTTGCTGAGCGCGTGGCCGATGGTCAACTGGGTGAATGTGATTTGACCTTACACGATTTGGCGACTGCACGCGAAGTGTTCATCTCTGCGCTGAAAGGTGTCTTTCACCCGCGCATCCAATACCCGGAGCCAGGAAAGGTGACCGAGACGTGAAAGCGAGACCCGAACCAGAGACATCTCTCTATATCATAGAAGTACAGATTGACGAGCAGTTCCGGGCGCAGGTTCAATCTGAACCGCTGCACCGGGCTGCTCTGGCGACATTGATCCATCAGCGAGTGGAGGAACTGTGCGAACTGGCTGTGGTGGTGACCGACGACAAGGCGTTGCGCGAACTCAACTGTCGTTACCGTGGCATAGATGCCCCCACCGACGTGTTGGCTTTCCCCGCCGAGACGCGGGGGCCGTTCGTCGACGCGTCGGGTCTCCCGCGCTACTTGGGCGACATCATTATCTCCTTCCCTCGCGCTGGGGATCAGGCTGCCGAGGCTGGACAGGCCGTCCAGGCGGAACTGCAACTGCTGGTCGTCCACGGTGTGCTGCATCTCCTGGGATACGACGACGTGATGGAGGAGCAGCGGGCAAAGATGTGGATCGTACAGGCTGAGATTCTCCAGACTCTGGGAGTCGAAGCACTCTCCCCTGCATGATGTGCTATGCGCAGTCGAAACATCCGCGAGAGTTTCCGCTTTGCTTTTTCCGGCCTGTGGTATGCCCTGTGCACACAGCGCAATGTGCGCATCCATCTGATTATCGCTGCGGGTGTTGTCGCGCTGGGACTCTGGCTTGGCCTCTCGCCTACCCTGTGGGCGGTACTGGCGCTGACCATCGGCTTCGTGCTGGCGAGCGAGATGCTGAACACCGTGGCGGAGGCACTGGTGGACCTGATCAGTCCTGGCTACCACCCGCTGGCGAAGATGGTCAAGGACGTGACGGCGGGGGCGGTGCTCCTGGCGTCCATCGTCTCCGTCATCGTCGGCCTGCTGGTGCTGGGTCCGCCGCTGTGGGCGTGGTTGTTTAGGGAGTGAGCACTGTTGTGAAGGGGGACGACGTAGGATGAATGCATACCAACCTGTTTACCTGACTGCTGAGGGCGTGAAAAACCTGCGCCGGGAACTGGATCACCTGGTCAACGTGAAGCGACTTGCGCTGGCCGAGCGACTGCGGCGGGCTATCCAGCAGGGAGATCTTTCCGAGAATGCCGACTATATCACTGCCAAGGAAGAACAGGGCTTTCTGGAAGGACGTGTCCAACAGATAGAAGCGATGCTGCGCCGCGCGGTGATCATCCAGGAGAATGGCCCCACGGACGAGGTCGCCCTGGGCAGTCGTGTCACCGTCGTCGAGGAAGGGGTGGAGGAGTCAGAAGTTTTCCACATCGTCGGTCCGGCCGAAGCCGACCCAGCCAACGGCAAAGTATCCAACGAGTCGCCATTGGGCCGGGCGCTGATGGGACGTCAGGTGGAGGACGCGGTTACCGTGGAGGCCCCAGGAGGGGAGATAGTCTTTCGGATCGCTGCGATCCAGTGATGGTGCGTTTGACGCGCTCACGCCGAAAAACAAGTCTGCCATCTATGCCTGGGGCAGGCTTCTCCATTGCCCCCTGCATCATCTTCTCGCGCCGGGCAGAAGTTGTGTGCGCCGCTGCTTTTTAGCCCACCTCGCCGACTACGTACAGTTCGCCTTGCTCGAATCCCCGCTCCCGGTAGTAAGGCCGCGTGCCGACCGCTGCGATGACTGCCAAGCGGCTGAATCTCTCCTGGTGGGCGATGCGACGGGCCTCGTCGAGCAGATGCGTGCCCAACCCGGCGTGCTGTGCCGTTCCTTCCCGCCTGGCCCCTAGTTCCAGCGCCGGGCCGTAGACGTGCAACTCGCGCACCACTGCGCAGCCGGCCAGTTCTGCGATGGTTGACTCAGCCCCAGGTAGCGAAAGGCGCAAGAATCCAGCCAGGTTGCCTTCGGGCGTCACGTAACTCAGGAAGCACTCGCGGGTACCGTCGGTCTCGTAGTCCAGCTGCTCCAGCCTGAGCGCGTCTACGTCTACCGCCTGCCCCCGTACTTCACGGCAGCGGATACAGCGGCAGGTCAGCCCTTCCTGTGCCATGCGGCGCTGCACGATCTGGCGCAGATTCGACTTTTTCACGCCGGCCACGATGTTGGGAGCGGGGATGTCGCGCATCAGCCGGTTGACGCGGCAGTAGGGCGGGATGAGTCTCTTGCAGTGCGCGAGCAACTCTACCAGCGTCTCCTCGTCGTAGGGCTTGTATTCTCCCCGCTGCCAGTGCTCGTGCAGTTTCGTGTCCGGCAGGAGTGCTGTGGGGTAGATCTTCAGTTCGTCGGGCCGCAGCGCCGGGTTGTCCCACAAGCGGCGAAAGTCCTCCAGGTCGCCCTCGGAGTGGCCCCCAGCAGGTTGGGCCTCCAGTGGACGGCGATCTTAAAGCCCGCCAGCCGCAGCAATCGCATCGCGCGGTGCGTGGCAGCGACGGAGTGTCCGCGTTGGTTGCGGGCCAGGATGTCATCGTCCAGGCTCTGCACACCCAGTTGCACCTTCGTCACGCCCAACCAGCGCAGGTGGTGCACCTCCTCCGGTGTGATGTGGTCGGGCCGCGTCTCCACCACCAGCCCGACGTTGCGGTGGAGGGCGCTTTCGTTGAGCCGCTGTGCCTCCTCCAGCGTGCGTGCCTCGGTCTCGTTCAGCGCGTCCAGGCAGCGGCGCACGAACCACTCCTGGTACGTCTCCGGGTAGCATGACCACGTCCCGCCCAGGATGAGTAACTCGATCTTGTCTACGCTGTGCCCGATCTCGCTCAGCGCGGCGACGCGGCTACCGGTCTGGGTGTAGGGGTCGAACTCGTGGGCGGCGGCCCGCATCGCGCCGGGCTCATCGGGCAGGTAACTCTTGGGCATCCGTTCAATCTCTGGGCAGAAGATACATTCACCGGGGCAGGGGAATGGCTCGGTCAGGGCCGTCACCGGGGCCACGCCGGAGATGGTGCGTGTGGGCTTGACCCGCAGACGGTGCACTAGCGCGGGATCTGGCGATTGCCCGTCCTGTGCGCACAATTGAGTGTAGCCTTTGAGAAGTTGACCCTTGGAGAGGATGTTGCCGTCGGGCAATGGGTGCCGGCGTAGGATGCGTGCCAGGCGCTCCTCTGGCAGTTCTGGGGCGGCCTGCACTTCATCCAGGATGGCGACGAGCAAGTCCCCGTACCGCTCCAGGTCGAACGGTGCTTGATGTACTGCCCGCCATGCCCTTGCACTCTGTCGGTTCACTGGTCCCCCAGTTGCCTCTTACGCCTCACTCGGTTATAATTTCCTCATGCACGAGGAGATCACTGAGAGGTTACTTGCGCTAAACCGCGCGTTCTACGCCACCTTCGCCCGGCCCTTCGCTGCCAGCCGGCCAACGTCTGCCCCGGCCCTGGTATGCATTCTACCCCATATCCCGCAGCGCGCAAGCGTGCTCGATGTGGGCTGTGGCAACGGGCGGTTGGCGCTCCTGCTCGATCGGGAGCGACCGGGCGCGACCTACCTGGGCGTGGACGCGACGCCGGAACTGGTCGAACTGGCCCGCGCCCAGGCCAGCCAACTCACGACTATCGCGGCCGAGTTCCGCGTCGCCGACGTCGCCCGGTCTGGTTGGGGTGGGGCGCTCCCGGGCGTGCTTCCTTCGACATCTCATCCTGAGCCTGTCGAAGGATCGCTCAAGACACGCTTTGACTGTGCCGTCGCGCTGGCTGTCCTTCATCACATCCCCGGCTTCGATCTGCGCGTGCGGGTGTTGCACGACATCGCCAGCCTGCTGAAGCCCGGCGGCTGCCTGATCCTCTCCACCTGGCAGTTCCTTGGAAGCGCGCGCATGCGGCGCAAGATCGTGGATTGGACCGAGGTGTCCATTGCGGAGGAATCGCTGGAGCCGGGCGACTATCTGCTCGACTGGAAGCGGGAGGGCCGTGGGCTGCGCTACTGTCACCTGGTGGACGAGGCGGAGGTGGAGCGCCTGGCAGCGGAGAGCGGCTTCCGTGTGCGCGAGACTTTCCGCGCTGGTGGTCGCGAGGGAGACTTGGGTTTATTCGCCGTCTTCGACAGAAAACACTGTTGAACGTCAAGCAGGTAGAGTTATGGAACAGAGAAGCCCAGCCTTCCACGTGACGGTGCGACTACATTCCTGGGTGCCGGTGGCGGTGGCTGTGCTGTTGGTCCTATTGCAGCTTTTCTCCCCCAACCGGGCCTGGGTGATCCTTCTCTGCGGAGTGGGTGGGATGACTCTGGCTGCCTACCTGTGGGCCTGCTCGCTGGCTCACTCAGTGCTGGTCACCCGGTCGCTGCGCTACGCCTGGGCGCAGGTGGGAGACCTGCTGGAGGAGCGGTTCACCCTTGAAAACCGGGGAAAATGGCCGGTGCTCTGGGCCGAGGTGGACGACGAATCCAACCTGCCTGACTACCCCTCGGGGCGGGTGGCGGCCGAGGGTGGAGGGCGGACATTCCGCCGGCGGCTGTGGAGACTATGGGCGCTTTCCATTACTCCGCCATCAGTTGACTTTCAGGAGGTACACCGATGAAACGCCACGTGGCATTCCTCACAACTGGCCTAATCCTGCTAAACATCCTGGCCTGCAACCTGCCCATCTCCACGCCAGCAGGGCTGCCCACAGGACCACCAGAGACAGCCACCC
>JAUWOI010000463.1 GCA_030612185.1 Anaerolineae bacterium | reverse complement strand
GTTGACTGCGTTGGCCCCCATCGCGTCACGGCAGTCGAAGATGAGATGCACTACCAGCATCGGGCCGGCCGGGGTCTGCTCGAGTACACGCACCTCTAAGTCTCGCGCCCCGCCGCCCAGGCCGACGATGACCGGGTCGGTCTCGTTCGCCAGCGCCAGCAGTTCGTCGCGTGCGGCCAGTAGATCGAAGCGGGCCGAGTGGGGATCGGCGACCTTGGGAATAAGCACCTGCAACTGGCCGATCATCTCCGGCGCGGTCGTGATTGCCTGGAAGCCCCCGCCAGCGCGGGCCAGTTTGGCGGCGAAAGAAGCACCGGCCACCACCGACGGCTCCTCGATGACCATCGGCACCAGCACGTCGCGCCCGTTGACCATGAAGTTGACCGCGATTCCCAGCGGAAGGCTGTGCAGGCCGACGACGTTCTCAATCATCTGATCGGCCCGTGCCAGACTGAGCCCCGTCGCGCCGCGCAGGGTCGCGGTTTCGTCCTCCGTGAGTTCCGCCCACCGGGCAACTTGTTCGATCCGCTCTTCCAAAGGCCGGTTGTAGAACCCGGTCAGACGCGAAGACTGTGTCATCAATTTCTCGCTAGTTCCTCGTCTTGCACAGAGTATCTGGTGCCTAATACACACTTAAGCCGCCGGACAAGTCAAGAGCCCCGGCGGTTACGGCTAAAGTATACCACCGAGGCCCTGTCAAAAACTATCAGATTTGTAAAATCAGGCTAGTACAAAGGTGCTATAGGCCCTAATCCTCCAGTTTGTTTATGAAACTTTCAAGCGTATCACTTCCCCGAATGCGCAGGCGCGGCATCTCAAAGAGACCCTCCCGCGTGTGTCTCTGGCCCCATTCCGTCGTCACCGCCCCCCAGTAGCCTACTGACTTGAGCACGGCGATCAGGTTGGCGTCGTATCGGCCAGAGGGGTAACAGAAGAAGCGTGGCAGACGGCCGGTGTGGTACTGGATCGCTTCCTGGATGCCCATGGTCTGGTAGATCAGGTAGTCGTAGGAACGGTTGCGCAAGTCTACGTGGTCCCGTCCGTGAGATTGAATCTCCATCCCCGCGTCCGACATCTCCTTCATCTGCGCCCACGTTATATATTCCGACCACTCGAAGTGGGCCGGGGTGGCAAGCACGAAGAAGGTGCCTGTGAAGCCGTAGTCCAGCAGCAGGGGGAACACGATCTCGTAAGCGTCTCTGTAGCCGTCGTCGAAGGTGAGCACGATGGGTTTCTCTGGCAGCGGATAGCCTTGCGTCAGGTGAAGGTACAGGTCGGTCAGCGTGATGGTGTGGTAGCCCGCCTCGGCCAGGTATTGGAGTTGGGCCTCGAAATTATCCGGCCGGACGGTCAGGTCACGGCGGTAGCGGTCGGGGTTGGGCGGGAGTTCGGAGACGTAGTGGTACATCAGGATGGGCACCCGCGCCTGATCTGGCAGAGCGACTGGCGTGGGGGTGGGCGTGGGCGTGGCCAATTCTCTGGGCGACGAGTGTGTTCCCTCTACCGGCTCGACGGTCTGGGGGATCTCCCAGCGGCCGTGTACCGGCCTGGGGGGGGGCAGGCTGAAGACGAGAGCCAGGGAAAGCACGCAGAACGCCAGGCGCATAGCCCTGGGCTGCAGTTTCTGGCTGGCGGCGCGACGTGCGGTGGATGGCTGTGGTTTCCTGTGCATAAACATTCGAGTGCCCCCAGAGCGCCGGGGGCGAGCGGAAGGATACCTCAGACGGTGCGATCTGTCAAGTGCAGGGTGCGTGAAATATAATGCGTAAGGCGCGGTGCGCGGTCATTTCCACGCCAAGACACGTTTTTGTAACTCAACTGGAATGTACAGGAGGCGCTACTCGTTGTATACTTACTTGGGGGTTGACTTTGGGATTCGAGATGTCGCCATCAGCCAGGCCGAGGGTTATGTCGTTACATCAGGTGCTTGAGCGCTTGAGTATCGGCGAAGCCATTCAAGATGCGCGGGTCGTTGGTCTACTTGACCTCGACCCACTGGTCGTGAGTCGCTGGCTCTGTGGCGAGGACCTGCGTGGCATTTACCAGCCCATTATTTTGCACGACTGTGTTCTCGACGGGCTTGATCTGGAAAGGCGCACGTTCTACGAGATGGTGGAGTTGGTCGGCTGTCGCGTCGCAGTGGCCCATTTCAAGCAGGCTTACCTTTACTCCAGTCTGTTGATCGAGGACTGTGTCTTCGAGGGGGACTTTCACGGCCGGGGTGTTCAGAGCGACGGGCGCGTCGTGATTCACAACACCATCTTCACCGGCTATGCGGACTTCGGCGGGGCGAGCCTACGCGGCATGGTCAATCTGGTTGACGTCTCTTTCCCTGGGAGCACCAACCTGTTGCACGTGCTGGCCAGTGACTCACAGGAGCGGCTCGGGCGTCAGATCAGGCTTGACGGTTGTCGTCTGCACGCCGGAGATGTGCCTACCGGGTTAGACGCGGCGCGGTTGGGAATCACGCCACTCATAGAGGGTGTCGAGGGCGACCTGCGTGGCGCGGAAGGCCAGGGGCGGGAGTTTGCCGGGTGCAAAGAAGCCGGCCTTATCCACGTCGTCGCCGGCCGATAGTTCCCCCCCCACCAGCCGGGCGCAGTAGATGATGACGATGTCGGCCCCGCGCTCGTGCTCCCGTCCGGCGATGACGTCAAGCAAACCGGTGACCTCGATCTCCAGCCCGGTCTCCTCGCGGCACTCGCGCACCGCAGCCTTGGCCGGGTCCTCGTCGAACTCGACGAAGCCGGCGGGGAAGGTCCACATTCCCTTACGTGGTTTCATGCGCCGGCGGACGAGGAGCACCCGGCCCTCGTGCTCGACGAGCACGCCAGCGGCGACTTTGTGGTCGCGGAAGACGATCAGCCCGCAGGCAGGACAGACGCGTCGCACACGCCCGAAGACCTCCCGATCCTCGAGCGCGTGACCGCAGCGGGGGCAGTAGTTCAGTTCGAGGGTTTGGTCCATAGGTCGGCTCTCTGAGCGCGCCAGGCCGCGACGGCCTGATCGTGGCCGCCACCTGCCAGATCGTGCGGCAGTGCATCAGGGGCGAAGGCTCTCATTGTGCTGACCTCGCTCTCCTGAAGCCGTAATTCGCCGCCCACAGTCCGGGCGTGGTAGACGACGAGGATACCGTTACCACGCGGGTCGTCGTTGAAGAAAAACAGGCCAAATAGTCCGCTGGCGGTGACCTCCAGGCCGGTCTCTTCGCGAGCCTCGCGGATGGCCGTGACCTCCGGCGGCTCATCAAACTCGCAGTAGCCAGCGGGCAGACACCAGGCTGCGGGGAAAGCGAAAACATCGGGGCTGCGCTGCATCAGTAGCAGTCGTCCGTCCTCCTCCAGGAGTACACCCGCTCCCACCTTCAACTGGCGGTAGGCGACGTAGCCGCAGGCGGGACAGACGCGCCGCACGCACCCGGCGGCCTCCAGGTCTTCGAGCGCGCGACCGCATCGTTGGCAGTAGTTTGGTTCGCGGACTTGCGACAAGTGGTAGTCTCTCCAGCCAACAGTCGCTAACGGCTGACGGCTAACCGCTAACGGCTTATTGCTAACTGCTGTTCATTGGCGGCGAGCACGCCAGGCCCAGATGGTAGCCAGCGCCAGCCCCAGGGCAGCCAGCCCCAAGGCAATCTCCAGTACCCGCCACGGTATCACTGAGCGAGGGCCGACCGCCTCACCCTCCGGCGCGCCCCTCTCATCCCTCGGTGTTTCTGTCTCTTCCTCCTCGACCATCAAGGGCACGGCTTCGGCTACCTCGCTTGGGGTGGGCTCTGCGCCGTTCGTCTCTTCCTGCGGCAGCGCTGTTGCCACGGTGGGAGCGGTTGGGGCCACGGCGGCCTTCTCCACCACAGCCGGGCTAGGGGACGGTGCAGGGGCAGTGGCCTCCTCGCTCAA
>JAUWOI010000326.1 GCA_030612185.1 Anaerolineae bacterium | reverse complement strand
GTTACAACTGACCGAGAAACCGGGCGATGCCACCACCCTGGCCCGCGCGGCAGCCCAGGCGGGCTGCGATGTGGTGGTCGTAGCCGGGGGAGACGGCACTGTCAATGAAGCGGTCAATGGGCTAGTGGGCACCCAGACAGCATTGGGGGTGCTGCCAGTCGGTACGGGCAACCTGTGGGCTAAACAATTGGGCATCCCCACCTACACGCTGGCCAACCCCCTGCGCCTGCACGAGGCAGCAGATGGGTTGGCCGAGGGGTCTGTCCACCTGGTTGACGTCGGGGAGGTGAACGACCGTTGTTTTCTGTGCTGGGCTGGCATCGGCCTGGACGCCCAGGTGACCGCCGCAATGGAACCACGCCAGCGGCGCACCAAGCGCTTGGGCGTGCTGCCCTATGCCATCGCCGCCGTCCTGGTCGCGCGCGATTTTCAAGGCGTGCGGGCACGCGTCTCCCTCGATGGCAACGTCGTGCGAGGCCGTACTCTACTGATCCTGGTGAGCAACATCCAGCAGTATATCGGCATACTCAACATTGCCCGTGAGGCACGCATGGACGACGGGCTGCTCGACGTCTTCGTCTTCAAGGGATTGGGATTCCAGTACGCCGTGCGCCACTTGCTGAAAATCATCAGCCACCGTTACCTGCGAGATCCCCAGGTTGTACACCGACAAGCCCGCCGCATCGAGGTATGGACTGAGTGGGCTATTCCGGTGCAAGTGGACGGTGATCCCATCGGCACCACGCCGGTCACGCTGAAAGTTGTGCCTCGCGCGCTGAGAGTCCTCGTGCCGCCCAACGCCCCGCGTAGCCTGTTCGACTCCACTGCCCAGGGAGAGCAAGTGGTCCGGACGTGAATGCCCGGGCTGAGAAGAGCACAGCTCTACCTTGCCGGAAGCCCCATGGCATGCTATAATCCGTCTTGATCTGGAGGAATATCAGAATGGAAATCTACTTCAACATTGCCCAAATCATCATCAGCGTCGCGTTGACCGCCATTATTCTGCTGCAGACCAAAGGCGGTGGCATGGGAGGACTCTTCGGCGGCACAGACACCGCCATACACAAAACGCGGCGGGGCCTGGAACGCACACTCTTCAATATCACGGTCGGCCTTTCCGTAGCGTTTTTCGTCATCATCCTCCTCAACGTGATCGTCACCGGCTAACCGTGTGGCACAGTGATGCACAGGGTGCTTTGAGAAGCACTCCACTCCCGAGACAGTAGGCACCGACATGAAGAGTCAGTGCTAGGTCAGAAACTAGCCTAGCGCGGCTTGTTCGCGGCGGTGCCTTTTCAATGGAGTCCATAGGCATGACCCGTCATATCCGCTGGCAGATCCTTCTCATTCTCCTTGGCGTCGTGCTGGTGAGCATCCTGCTGACCTACCTGGCCATCAATTATACCACCGTGCTTCGCCCCGGCCGTGGAGGGACTTACGTCGAGGGCATCGTTGGCTCCCCGCACCACCTGAACCCGCTGTTGAGCGGGTACAACGACGCCGACCGTGACATCTGTGCTCTGATGTTCAATGGCCTGACGCGCCTGAATGAGCGCGGGGAAGCGCAGCCCGACCTGGCCCGCAGATGGGACGTCACTCCCGACGGCCTGAGTTACACATTCTACCTCCGCTCCAACGCCCGCTGGCACGACGGTACCCCTCTCACCGCCGACGACGTGATCTTCACCATCAGACTGCTACAAGACCCCGACTTTCCCGGCCCGCCTGATTTAGGCTCCGCCGTCTGGCAGACAGTCACGGTCGAGAGGATTGACCGCCATACAGTACGTTTCACGCTGCCCGAGTCTTATGCCCCGTTCCTCGATTACACCACAGTCGGCATCCTACCCACCCATTTGCTGGGCGGGACTCAGGCCGCCGACCTGCCATCTGCGGAGTTCAACCTCAGCCCCGTCGGGAGCGGCATTTTCCAACTGGAGGAGATTGAGGTCGAAGACGGAGCAATCACCGCCATAGTGCTGGAACAGTTCCCCCACTACTACGAGGCCCGCCCTCACCTGGACCGCATTCAATTCCGCTTCTATCCGAGTTACCAGAATGTCTTGAATGCCTACGAGGCAGGGGAGATACAGGGAATAGCCGAAATAACGACAGCAGATCTGCCGCGCGCACGCGCCTTCCCCAGCCTCAACCTCTTCTCCGCACAGATCCCCAAATATGGTATCGTATTCCTCAACCTGGGACGCCCAGATCTACCGTTCTTCCAGGATCAGGAAGTGCGGCAGGCTCTGCTATATGCACTCGACCGGCAGCAGATTATTGACAGCGCGCTGGAGGGCCAGGCGCTGGTCGCCCACAGCCCTTTGATCCCCGGCACCTGGGCGTACAAGGATGACATCCCCCGCTACGAACAGGACCTCAACACAGCCACCACGCTTTTGGACGAAGCCGGATGGTTCCGGTCAGTTCTAGATGGTGTGCGACGTAAGGCTGGGCAGCCATTGGCGTTCACGCTGCTGACATCGAGTGAGCCAGAACGAATAGGGGTGGCACAGATGCTCGCCGAGCAGTGGACGACCATCGGGGTCACAGTTACAGTCCAGACCGCTTCAGCGCTGGAGGTACGCGAGGCACTGGAGGACCGCGACTTCGAAGCGATTCTCGTTCACGTAGCCCTGCCTGGTGACCCGGACCCCTACCCCTTCTGGCACGAAACACAGGTCGAGGAGGGGCAGAACTACGCCGGGTTCGTTCATCGCCACACCAGCGAAGTCGTCGAGCAGGCACGGGTCATCGTCAACCGCGAAAGGCGTCAGGAATTGTACCACGAGTTTCAAGAAATCTTTGCCCAGGAAGTGCCAGCCTTGTTACTCTACGTGCCGATTTACACCTACGGCGTAGACGAGCGCATCAACGACGTGCAGATTGGCCCTCTGATGCACCCGTCCGACCGCTTCCGCACCATCTCCGACTGGTGGATTGTGCACCGCCGCGTCTTCGTAAGCGAGTCGGAAGCCAGTCGTCCTTGACAATACGACCATTTGCTTGTAAAATAACCCCTGCTCCAGCGAGCAGCAAACTAGCCGAAGTGGCGGAACAGGCAGACGCGCTGCGTTCAGGGCGCAGTGGGCTTTATGCCCATGTGGGTTCAAGTCCCACCTTCGGCACCTTTTCCCGAGGCCAAACATCTGCCTCGGGAATTTTCGTCTTCTGGCACTGGAACGGCCGGCCCGGACTTGACGTCAGGAAAGAACCAGGGTATTATAGGAACAGTTGTCGCCGCATCCCGACCTGGTCACCGTATCAAGGAGGTGTCGTATGGCGCTCCCCAAGCCCAACCGCAACCAACTCGCCGTTGGTGTTGCCATCGTCATTGCCCTCGCAATAGTGGGAGGCATTGCCTGGGGGTTCGGCCAACAACTGTCGCTTGCGCGACAGATGCGGGCAGAAGAGAAACGGCTGGAGCAGGCAGTGGCGGACGAAGAGGCCCATCACGACGACCTGGTCGCGCAGTTAGAATACGTCAAGTCTGACGAGCACGTGGAAAACTGGGCGCGAAAAGAGATGAAGATGGCCAGGCCAGGAGAAGTGGCCGTCGTGCCGCTCGTGAGCGCCGGTGAAGAACCGTCCGGCGACGCGCAGCCTGCACCAACTCCCGTGCCCGAATCCCGGCCATTTTGGGTCGAGTGGGGAGAATCGCTCTTCGGCCCGGCCGGCCCTTGACGCAATCGGCAGACTGTAGTATAATCCACGCGCGTTGCGGGGTAGAGCAGAGGCAGCTCGTCGGGCTCATAACCCGGAGGTCCCAGGTTCGAATCCTGGCCCCGCTACCTGAAAAAGGCGCCCTTTGGGGCGCTTTTTCGCGTTTTGGCGTACCCGGCAGGATTGGAACTAATAGCCCAGGGGACGTAGGTTTGAATCCTACAGGGACATCTGAAGCCAAACGAGGCGCGGAATACGCTTGTCCTGGTCGGTTTGCCCGTCCGTTCGATATGACAGAGTAAAATCGCTCGCCTTCAATCGTGCTCAATCGTGCGAGGGCGGTGAACCAATCAAACGGATGGGATCATCGGCTGGCACAATCAGTATGATCTCATTTTGCTCTACTACGGGTTGCAACGTCAAATATGACAGCAGCCGCAAGCACAGCGCCTCTGACTATGTACTGGTAGGATATGTCGATGGTAATGAGGTTCATGCCACTTGACAGTGACATCATGACCAACGCACCGATGAGCGATCCCGTAACCTTGCCGACGCCACCTGCCGCCGATACACCACCGACATAAGCCGCCGCGATCGCATCCAATTCAAACAGGTTTCCTGCCGTCAGTGTAGCGGACTGCAAGCGGGACGCGAACAAGATACCCGATAAAGCGGAGAGCATGCCCATCGAACCGAAAACCACATAGATCACATTCTTGACATTGATGCCGCTCAACTCGGCCGCCTCTGGATTTCCGCCAACAGCGTAAATATGTCTGCCGATCACCGTCTTTGACGTGACGAAATCATAGACTGCAACCACGATCAATACGACGACTACAGTCCACGAGAGGCCGTTGTATCCTGCGAGTACCCATGTGATACCACCGACTACAGCCGACACGAATACCATTTTAAGGATGAACATGTTCATCGACAGTACTTCAAAGTCATAGGCTTGCTTCTTCCTGCGGTCAATGATTTGGCTTATGACGAACAGAATGATGGCCAGTAATCCCAAGACAAGCGTTAATTTATGCACGTCCGGTAAAAGCCCAATGCCGGGAATGTCGGGAATATAGCCGTTGCCTATGGCGTTAAAAGCATCGTCTGGAATGATGATCGTGCCCGTCTTTCTGGTTACGACAAGTATTGCTCCCCTGTAAATCAACCAGCCGGCAAGCGTCGCAACGAAGGACGGGATTTTTACCTGCGCCACCAGGAAGCCGGTTAAAAGTCCTGCCAGGACTCCGAGCACCAGCACAAACGGTATGACCACATATACAGGCAAGCCCCACAACTCGGGGTGCAGAGCGATTGCCGCTATCGCGCCAATGAAGCCTGCGAGAAAACCGACCGACAGGTCGATATGCCTGATTACAATGACCAGCGTCATACCGACTGCCAGTACCGCTATGTAGCCCGTCTGGTTCAGCAGGTTGCTTATGTTTCTCGATGAGATAAAGATACCATCCGTCGTGATCGTAAAGATCGCCATGATAATGAACAGGGCGATATACATGCCGTATTCACGGATGTTCTGCCGTAACACTTTCTGTAAATCTTTGATAAATGACATCACTTGGTCTCCTTAGTCCGTTGTTGCCAAATGCATGATTTTCTCCTGGGTTGCTTCTTCTACCGGCAACTCGCCGGTGATTCTGCCGGAGGAAACAACGTACACTCTGTCGCTCATTCCCAGAATCTCGGGCAATTCGGACGACATCATGATGATACTCATGCCCTGCTGTACCAACTTGGTCCAGCAATTCTCATTTTGACCTCTGCCTCACAACTTGACGTCATTTTTGGCTTATCAGTGAGCAGTTTTTCCGAGAATCAGGGCAAATATCCCCACCCAAACCTGGGTTTTCGACCCAATCAAGCATCTAGATTTGTCCC
>JAUWOI010000140.1 GCA_030612185.1 Anaerolineae bacterium | reverse complement strand
CGTACAGGGGCTTCAGTTCCGCCGCCATGCGGTTGAACACGTAAGCCAGGATGCCAATCTCATCACGCAACGTGACAGGCACGCGCTGATCCAGGTCCCCCTCAGCGATGCAGAGCGCCGACTCAGTTAGTTGCACGACCGGGCGCGTGATTTGCCGCGTCCCACCCGCAGCAATGACCGCGGTGGCGAGCGCCACCACCACCGTAGCCCCAATAACGGCAGCGGCGACCTTGTCGGTCGTGGCGCAGGCCTCCCCTTGCGCCTGCTCCGCCACCAGCGCCAGCCCTAGTCCAGGCATCCAGCGATAGACCCCGATAATCGGGACGCCGATGTAGTTGTCGTGGAGCCCCTCCCCATCCTCGCCAGCCAGAGCGGCTTCGATGGCCGGACTGGCCACCACCTGCCCCTGGGGTAACGCCATCCCACTGGCATCTACTAGATATATCTCCCCCGTCTCACCCAGTTCAATCACCGCCTGCAGGGTCTGGGCCAGATTGCTCAGATTGAGCCAGCCAACTAGCAGTCCGAGCATCTCGCCGTCCTGGCCAGTGATGCGCTGGACGACCACCAGTCCCACGTCGGCGGTTGGATCGAGTGTGATGAACTGAAGGCTGGAGACTTGTTCAGGTTCAAGCGTGAGTGTCTGTTCTATCAGAGAGTCCTCGGCCTGCGAGCCTCGCCGTGAGCGCTCAGCCGAACGGTCAGTGGAAACCAACATCCGGCCTTTGTTATCAAGCACGTCCAGACGGCGAAAGGAAGAGTCTTGTTCCAGCACGGCGCGTAACTGGGTACGCAGCGTGTCACGAGCGGTGCTGGTGTTATACCCTGAGCCTTGTCCTGAGCTTGATTGAAGGGCTGTCGAAGGAGCCTGCCCTGCCTGCCCCGAGCGTAGTCGAGGGGAGCCTGTCGAAGGGTGGGTGTCGGTGACGGTCAGGACGCTTACGTTTTCTCGAGTGGCGGGCAGGTTCGCCAGAAGCGCCAGACCTGAAACACGACCTGCGACCCACTGGCGGACCTGCGTTTCCATCATTGTGGCGACGAAGGACAGTTTGGCAACGACTTCACGTTGGACGTCGCGCCGCTCGCGCGTGATGGCATACCAACTGACGGCGCTCAGTGGCAAGATTGCCAGGATCAAGAAGGCGGTCAACAGAGTTCTACCCAACCCCCCGCGCATCCCGATGGTCGGGAGCCGAACCTGTTCTGTCGAGCCTAGCGACGACATGGCCATTCATCCACCCCCACTACCCGGATCACTCCGGTTCCCAGACTGCCGCTCCCTGCAAAATGCGGCGGATCTGGCCGGGGAACCGGTCCGGGTCGAGTGGCTTGCCGATGAAGCCATCGAAACCGGCGCTGCGGGCACGCTCCATGTTTTCGGTGGAGACATCAGCGGTCATAGCGACGATGAGGGTGTCCTTGAAGCGCGGGTGGGCGCGCAGTCTGCCCAGCGCCTGGTAGCCGTCCTCCTCCGGCAGAAAGATGTCCATCAGAATCAAGTCAATGTACGGTAGTGTCTCCGCGAACTCCAACACCTGCCAGCCCGAGGCTTTCCATTCGCACTTCTTCACGCCCAGGTAGGCCAGCAAACGTATGACAAGCACGAAACTCTGGAAATCATCTTCGACTACAAGGATTGTGGCGTCTTGCGGTTGTACACCCATAGCATAGTAGCCCCTACGTGTGGTTTCTCCGCAGCGTAGCCCTGACCTGCTCCGGCAGACGGTCTACGTCAATAGGCTTCTGGATGTACCCATCGCAACCTGCCGCCAGCGTGCGTTCCCGATCCCCCTTCATCACGTTGGCCGTGATGGCCAGGATGGGCACATGTTGTAGGCTGGGCATGTCGCGAAAGCGTCTGGCCAGGTCATATCCATCTATCTCTGGGAGATTGATGTCCAGCAGGATCAGATCTGGCCGTGTCTGAGCGGCCACTTCCAATCCAGAGGAACCATCGGCCGCTTCCAGGACGGAACAACCCTCCGCCTCCAGCACGCGCCTGACCAGTAGCCGATTCTCGGCGTTGTCTTCGATATATAGAACGCGCACGTTGGTCATCAATTCCATCTCTCTCTGTTCTCCCTGTGCCTGACGCTGCGCCTGTAACAGGCCAACACTTGCATACTCTGCACACTTGCATACTTTGCACACTTGCACACTTGCGTACTTGCACACTTTATTATATCAGTTTCCAAATGACTATACCAGGCCTGATGCGTTACAGATTGGTTACAGTTGCCCGTTCCTGCTGCACCGTTTTCCGAACGCCCGGGCGGGATTTTCCCTTGAGTGAGAAAGTGTGCTAGAATATAGTCAACGATCACTATGGGGACACGGACCTGGCTTCTTTACTCTCTGCGCTGTGCCGACGGGACGCTCTATACCGGCGTCACCACCGACCTGACACGGCGCGTGGCCGAGCACAACGCTGGCCGGGGGGCGCGTTACACGGCGGGTCGCCGCCCCGTGACGCTCCTTGCCGCCTGGTGCTTCCCCAGCCAGGGGGCAGCGCAACGAGCCGAGGCACGCTTCCGGCGGCTACCCAGGACACGAAAACTAGCGTTGATCGCACAGAGGCAATCCTTCGATGGCGCGCCCCCGGAGAATTGCCCGAGAAGATCGCCTTTGACCACATCCGCGTAGTGCTGGCCGACTGGACCCACTGGGTGGAGCAAAGCAGGGGCAATGAGGGGCATCTCTGGCGAGCAGGGGGGAATATGAAAGACACTTTTCGCATTTTCTGGGAAGCGCTGAAGAATTTCTGGGACGAGTTGTTTCTCCTGGCGCTGATGAACATAGTCACCGTGTTGCTGGCAATACCAGTGATCACGTTGCCGCCGGCGCTGGCCGGATTGTGGAATGTCGCAAACCGGATGGCGCAGGGAAAGGCCACCGGCTGGAGCGACTACTTCGAGGGCTTCCGACTTCACTTCTGGAAAGCGTGGGGGCTGGCGCTGCTCAACATTCTGATGCTTTTCATCGTCATCACCAACCTCCAGTTCTATGCACCGGGCAACGCCCCCCTCCTCAAGATCCACCCCACGTTGAGCCTCTGGATGCGTGCGCTCTGGACGGCAGTGATGCTCCTGTGGCTGACCTTACAGATGTACCCTCTGGCGCTGCTGCTGGAGCAGGAGGACCAGCGGCTACAGGTGGCCTTGCGCAACACAGCCGTGATCTTCATCGCCAACCCTGGCTTCACCCTCGTGCTGGCAACGTTGCTGCTGATAGTGGCCATCATCAGCACACTGCTAACACCATTGTGGTTCCTCCTCACGCCCGCACTCTTTGCCGTCGTGTGCAACAAGGCCGTGCAGCATCTTCTAAAGCCATACCGGGAGCAGCCACTTGACACAGCCCGCCAGTGATGCTACTATCCGCGCGGTGAGATGAAACTGATGAGAGTACTCTGGACCAGCCCCCACTGCCGGCCCGACTGGCTTGACCGCCTGGGCGAGGAATCGCAGGGCGGACAGAGTGTGGTGATGAATAGGTTGCCCCACGCCCTGACCCGCGCCGACCCAAGCATCCGCGTGGATATTTTCACCCGTTTGCAGGATAGCGACTCCCACGCCGCCACTCCGGTCAAGTTCCTCAACGGCGACCCCCGCGTGCGGCTCATCCGTCTCCCCTGCGGCCCCACCGACCGGTACGTTCCTAAGGAAGTCCTATACGGAGAGCGGATTGCCGAGTTCGTCGAGTACATCCTGGCCTTCGCTGACCGTGAGGAACTGCACTACGACCTGTTGCACGGCCACTACGCCGATGGCTGGGAGACGGTCACCTCACTCCAGGCCCGCTGGCCCCACCATCCCCCCACCCTACTCACCACCCACTCCCTGGGCCGGCGTAAGCGGGCCGACAGCCTGGCCCGGAACGAAGCGCCGCCAGATGAACTCGACCGTCGCTACAATTTCCCTGCCCGCATCGCCTCCGAGGAGCACTCGCTGGCCGCCGCTCATCGCATCCTGCCACTTTCGACGTCTGAGGCAGAGTTCCTGAATATGCACTACGAGGCCGTCCCACCCGGTGACGCGCGCGCGACCGTCATCACCAACGGGATTGACCCGGCCAATTTTCCTCCCGCCCCACCAGAGGCACGCTCCCGGGTACGGGAGGAACTGGGTACAACCGATTCTCAGTTCCTCCTGCTGGTGCCTTCGCGGGTGGACCCTCGCAAAGGGCAGGAAAACATCCTCCGGGCGCTCGTCAAGATCCGGGAGACCCAACCCGCGCTAGACGTAGAACATAGGACACAGGACGTAGGACATATCCGCCTCTTGCTCTTGGCCTGGCCTGAGCCTCCTACCGACTACGCCACCCGGCTGAGACGGTTTATCGCCGAGCATGGCCTGGGCCTGAATAACCACGTCCTCACCCATCCCCCGGTGCCCCACGCGCGTATGCCCGACTACTTCGCCGCCGCCGACGGTGTGGCGCTCCCTTCGCAAGAGTACTTCTCCATCGTCATGTTGGAGACGATGCTGCTGGAGCGTCCCCTCATCGCCAGCGTCCACGGCGGCTCGCGGGACGTCATCACCGACGGCGTCAACGGGCTATTGGTAGATCACAACGACGTGGCGCAGTTGGCACAGGCAGTCGTGCGGTTGGTGGGAATGGACGAGGCAACACGGCGTGAGATAGGGCGCCGGGCACGTCAGACCATCTTGGAGGGCTACACCTGGGACCGGGTCGCGCAGCGGCTGCTGGCCATATACCGCCAGGCAATAGCCTCTCAACCTTAAAATTCCGCCTCTTTTTCACCACCCCCTCTTGACAAACGGTGTTGTTTCTGCTATAATAATTTAAACGTTTAAGTTAAACGTTTAAACTCCCCACACTGGCAATCAGTTCTTTTTATCTAGTTAATTGAAACGTTTCAACCATGGCGAGAATCCCGTCGGTTACCATCAAAGACGTCGCTCGACGCGCTAGCGTCTCCATCGCCACCGTATCCTACGCCTTCAACAAAAGTGCCCCCATCAGCGAGGCCACCCGTGCCCGCGTGTTGGCTGCCGCCAAGGAATTGGATTACCGCCCCAGCGCCATCGCCCGCGGCCTCCGCGCCCAGGAAAGCCGCTTTATCGGTTACAGTTGGCACCGTTTGCCCCCCGACCGCTGGAACCCCATCATGGAGCGCTTCCTGTATAACGTGGCCGAGGCGGCCGAGGCGCAGGGATACCACATCCTGACTTTCACCAGTCCGCCCGACAGTGAACCATGGCTGCTCTACGAGGAACTGATGCTCACCGGACAGGTGGATGGCTTCATCGTCTCCGACACGAACAGGGACGACGAGCGTGTCCGCCATCTGCTCGACAGCGGCTTCCCCTTTGTGGATTTCGGTCGCGCCAACGAGGAATGGGACTTCTCCTACGTGGACGTGGACGGCGCGGAAGGGGTACGCCAGGCAGTCGAGCACCTGCTGGCATTAGGACACCGGCGCATCGGCCTCATCGCCTGGCCCGAAGTCTCGTTGCCCGGATACTATCGTTGCCAGGGATACGTGGCAACGCTCCAGGCAGCTGGCATCTCCCTCGACCCGGCCTGGATCATACACACCGAACACACGGAGGTCTCCAGCCGGCAAGCGGCACACGCGCTGCTCAACCTGCCCTCCGACCGTCGCCCGACCGCAATCGTGGCCCTGAGCGACCTGACGGCCATCGGCGCTATGAACGCCATCTACGAGAGGGGGTTGCAGCCAGGGCGGGACGTGGCCGTCATTGGATTCGATGACGTTCCTGCAGCCCAGTATCTCCGGCCGCCGTTGACCACACTGCACCAGCCCATCGCCGAAGTGGGTGAGCGCGTAGTTAACATGCTGCTCCACCTCATTCGCGGTGAGGAACTGACGGAGCGAGAAGTGTTGCTGCCCCCAACGCTCATCGTGAGGGAGTCCAGCGGGGGAATGGTAACATAATACCAACCAACCAACTAACCAACCAACCAACTAACTAACCAACTAACCAACTAACTAACCACCCAACAATGACCAACTGGCACATCACCGAAACCGAGTTCAACCCAGAGGCGCTCCACCACAAGGAGACCGTTTTCACCATCGGCAACGGTTACCTGGGCACGCGAGGAGCCTTCGAGGAGGGCTACCCGGACGCCTGGCCGGTCACACTAGTCCACGGTCTCTTCGACGACGCACCGCAGGTGTACACCGAACTGGCCAACGTCCCTGACTGGCTGCCCTTCGTCCTCTTCGTGAACGGTGAACGCTTCAGGATGGATCACGGCACGGTGCTCTCCTACCAGCGCGACCTGGACCTGCGAACGGGCGTCCTGACCCGCACAGTGCGCTGGCGCAGCCCCGCCGGCCACACGGTGGACCTGGAGATTGAACGTTTCGCCAGCCTAGCTGACTCGCATCTCTTGGGCATACGCTACCGGGTGACTGCGCTCGACTTCGAGGGCACACTTGAATTCCGCGCCGGCTTCGACGGCCACGTGGACAACGCCGGGTTGCTCCACTGGCGGTTGGTAGACCAGGGGCCTGCCCTGAGCTTGCCTGCCCTGAGCGGAGCCGAAGGGTCGAAGGAGCCTGCCCTGAGCTTGTCGAAGGGAGCCATCGGGCAGCAGGGGGTCTACCTGCACGTGCGCACCCGCAACTCGGGCATCAAGTTGTGCGAGGCGTGTCACCTTGCTGTCTCCGGCGGGGCGGATGCGAAATACGTCCATCTCGACTGCGACAGCGCCCCCACAGTCGTCGCACGTCTGGCCGTGCAGACTGGTGAGCAGGTCATGGCGGACAAACTCGTCGCGCTGGTCACCAGCCGCGAGGAGGACGACGTGCGCGGGGCCGCCCTGTCCAAACTGGAAGAGGCAATCGCCCGTGGCTACGACGACCTGCGGGCGGCCAACGACACCGCCTGGGAGCCGGAGTGGGAGGCCTGCAACGTCACCATTGAGGGCGACGACGAGGCCGACCTGGCGTTGCGCTACAATCTGTTCCAACTTCTCATTGCCGCGCCGCGCCACGATGAACGGGTAAGCATCCCGGCCAAGACGCTGAGCGGCTTCGGCTACCGGGGACACGTCTTCTGGGACACCGACATTTTTATCATCCCCTTCTTCACCTACGCGCGGCCCAAGATCGCCCGCAATCTGCTGCTGTATCGCTACCACACGCTGCCCGGCGCGCGGCGGAAGGCAAAGGCGAACGGCTACGAGGGGGCCATGTTCGCCTGGGAGAGCGCCGGCAGCGGCGACGAGACAACGCCGCGCTGGGGGTACGCCTCCGACGGTGAACCGGTGCGTATCTGGTGCGGCGACATCGAGCATCACATCAGCGCCGACGTGGCTTACGCCGTGCACGAATACTGGCGCGTCACGGGCGACGACGCGCTTATGCGCAACTACGGGGCCGAAATCCTGCTCGACACCGCCCGCTTCTGGGGCTCGCGCGTCGAGTGGAACGAGGCGCGAGGCCGCTACGAGATCAACGACGTCATCGGCCCCGACGAGTACCACGATCACGTGGACAACAACGTCTTTACCAATCGTATGGCGCGCTGGAACCTGGAGACCGCGCTGGAGGTACTGGCCTGGCTGCGGCGCGAGTCTCCCGAAAAAGCCGCCGAACTGGAAGCACACATCGACTTGACGCAGGAGCGGCTGGCCCACTGGACCGACGTCATCGGCTGCCTGTACATCCCCCACGACCCGGAGACGGGGCTGATGGAGCAGTTCGAGGATTTCTTTGACCTGATAGACGTTGACCTGGCCGATTACGAACCACGACACCACTCTATGCAGGTCGAGTTAGGTATTGAGGGCCTCCAGAGTTGCCAGGTGCTCAAGCAGCCCGACGCTCTAATGTTGCTTTACCTGCTGCGCGACAGGTACGACCAGGAGACCCTACAAGCCAACTGGGACTACTACACACCCCGCACCGACCTGACCTACGGCTCGTCGCTGGGGCCGGCAATTCACGCCCTGCTGGCCACCTGGTTGGGGGAACCAGAAGCAGCCTACGAGCATCTCATGCACGCTGCGTGGACGGACCTGCAGGACGTGCGGGGCAACGCCGCAGATGGGATTCACGCTGCGCTGGCCGGAGGACTGTGGCAGGCGGTCGTCTTTGGCTTCGCCGGGCTGCGATTGAGCGGGGAGGGCTATACCGTCACCCCTCAGTTACCAGCCCGCTGGAAGCGACTCTCCTTTTCATTCCTCCATCAAGGGGAGAAGATAGACCTGGTGCTGCCCCGTCACCGCTCTACAGCGAGTATAGATGAGCACCAATTCCGGGCTTGACAAATGATATTACTTGTGATACAACCCAGTTGCTTCAACCCTCGCTTAAGGTCATTCTACTTTTGCGCCCACCAGGCGAGGAGCGTAGATACTATCGTGAGACCTCGCGGCAAGTCATAGCACTCGCCTGTTGGCTACGCCAGGTTGTACGCGAAAGAAGAAGAAGAGGGCGCAAAGGAGAGGTCTCGTTAGCGAAAGGAGGTGGTTTTTTGGGCAGATAGTAACCCCTGGTCAGTTTCCAACGTTATTCGCTATGTGTATAAGTAACCCAGTTTCAACTATACTACAAATAAAGTAAAGGAGAAGGAGAATGCGTAAGATCGCGTTTCTACTAAACGTGTTGGCTGTTCTGGCTCTTGTGTTGACCGCCTGCGCACCGGCGGCGACACCCACCGAGGCTCCTCCCCCTGAGGCCGAGCCCACTGAGGCTCCCGAGGAGCCTGAGGCTCCTGCGGTATCGGAAAATCAGGCGCCCATGCTGGCGGCGATGGTGGAAGCCGGCGAACTGCCGCCTCTGGCGGAGCGCCTGCCCACGGACGTGCAGACCGTCGATGTGTATGAGTCGATCGGCCAGTACGGCGGGACCTGGCATACCATAGCCGGGGCGAGCGATATCGGCAACATCAAGATGAAGTTGTACGACCCGCCCTGGCGCTGGAAGCCGGACTATACCGGCTACGAGTCGGGCCTGGCCAAGTCGTTCGAGATGAACGACGCCTGCACGGAGCTCACCTGGCACTTTCGCGAGGGCATCAAGTGGTCCGACGGCGAGCCGTTCATCCCGGCGGTGGACTATGCGTTCTGGTGGGAAGACCTGGGCCTCAACGAGGACTTCAAGGTCGTCACCGTGCCCTGGTACGCCTACCAAGCCGATGGCACCACCCCCATGGATGTCGAGTTCCCCGACGACTACACCATGGTTTGGAAGAACTTCAAGCCGAACTGCATCGTCCCCTACATCGTGGCCCAGGGCTTTTGGGAATGGGAACCGGGGAAACACCAGGCGCCCAAGCACTACCTCTCGCAGTTCCACCCCACGTATAAC
>JAUWOI010000414.1 GCA_030612185.1 Anaerolineae bacterium | reverse complement strand
TGTACTATGGATAGACCAATGCCTAACTTGATGTTTAATGGGATGTCTGTTGTGTTCAAAGTGCGCGACTTGTTGCAGCCACCCAGGAAGGTCCTGGAAGAGGTGGGTATCAAACCGGGGCTCAGGGTGCTCGACTACGGCTGTGGCCCTGGCGGGTACGTCGCCGATGCAGCGGAACGGGTCGGCGAATCGGGGACGGTCTACGCGCTGGACATTCATCCGCTTGCGGTCCAGCACGTTCAGGATGTCGCTAGAAAAAGGCAACTGACCAACGTGGAGACCATCTGCTCCGACTGTGAAACCGGCCTGCCCGACAACTGCGTGGACATCGTCCTGCTGTACGATATTTTCCACATGCTGAGCGATCCGCAGGCGATCTTGGCGGAGTTGCATCGTGTGTTGAAGCCCGATGGCGTGCTGTCTTTCAACGATCCTCATATGCAGGAGGATAAAATCATCGCCGGGGTGACGAGCAACCACTTGTTCAGGCTGGTGAACAAAGGCAAGCGCACGTACAGTTTCTCGAAACAGGAATTGTCCCGCTAGGGAGGAGTGGTATGCTACAGAATTATCCTATCACGCAGGCGGAACATAAATCTGTCGAGAATTGGCCACGGGTGTTTGATGAGTATGGTGTTCAGTTCCTGGTGCTGGACCGCCACAGCGACACCGACCTGCTAGACCTCTTCCGATCGCAGCCTGGATGGGCACTTGATTTCGAAGATGAAGAAGCAGCAATATTCGCCCGTGCCGACATTCCCCAATCTACCAATCTACCAATTTCCCAATCTACGAATCCACCAACCGACTTGCATATTTGAGCCGTTCGTGATAGAAAGATGGTCGGGGGAGCAGAGCATGAATGAAATGATTTTGGTGGTAGACGACGAACCGAAAATCGTCAAGCAGGCACGCGATTACCTGGAGAAGAGCGGGTACCGCGTCGTCACGGCGGGCGACGGGACGACGGCGATGGCTGTGGCGCGCCACGAGCGGCCTGATCTGGTCGTGCTCGACCTGAACCTGCCAGGGCTGGATGGCCTGGACGTCTGCCGGGCGCTACGGCGCGAGTCGGACGTGCCGATCATCATGCTCACCGCCCGCGTCGAGGAGACCGACCGGCTGATTGGGCTGGAGTTGGGCGCGGACGACTACATCACCAAACCGTTCTCGCCCCGCGAACTGGTGGCCCGCGTGCGGGCGGTGCTGCGCCGCGTGCAGGGCGGTGTCCGCACGCCGGGGCTCATCCGCGCTGGCGACCTGGAGATTGACGTGCACGGCCATCGTCTCACTCGCGCCGGAGAGCCGATTCGCCTCACCCGCAGCGAGTTCAACCTGCTGGCTGTCCTGGCCCAGCACCCGGGCCAGACCTTCACCCGCGCGCAGTTGCTGGATCGGCTGCACGGCGTTGCCTACGACGGCTACGACCGGAGTGTGGATGCCCACATCAAGAACCTGCGTCGCAAGTTAGAGGCCAACCCCATTGAGCCGCGTTACGTGCTCACCGTCTACGGCGTCGGTTATAAGTTCACTGACGAGGTGTGATCGGAATGAAGAATGGAGAATGGAGAATAGAGAATAGAGAATGAAGAATGGAGGATGGGGCGATGGGCCACCGGTCCGTGAGCGGGGTTACGACCGGTCGGGAGCAAGGAAACAGCGCGTCCACCGGCCGCGTGGGCGGCGGCATCCACCGTGGACAGCATGGGGCCACGACCACGAGTTTCCCAGGTGGCCGCGAGTACGGCATCGCAGGCGGCGGATTGAGCGGTTTCTCTTCTTACGCTTCGCTGGAGTCTTTGGCTTCATAGCCCTGCTGGTGTTGGGTGGGATGGCGGCGCTGGCGTTTCTATTCACACGGCTGTTCGGAGGGGACGGGCAGATGGCGGTGTTGGTGTGGGTGGGGGGCTGTGGCCTGTCGCTGGCGCTGCCGCTACTGGCGGTGGGGTTGGCGACGCGAGCCTTCCGGGGCATCGCCACGCCGTTGGCCGACGTCATGGCGGCCGCCGACGCCGTGGCCGAGGGTGACTTGAGCGTGCGCGTGCAGGTGCCGGAACACGGCCCCCGCGAGTTCGGCCGGCTGGCTGAGTCTTTCAATCGCATGACCGAAGAACTGGAGCGCGCCGATCAGCGACGTCGCAATTTGACCGCCGATGTGGCCCACGAACTGCGCACGCCACTGCATATTATCCAGGGCAACCTGGAGGGCATCCTCGACGATGTGTACGCGCCGTCCGCGGAGCACATCGGCGCTACGCTGGAAGAAACGCGTACCCTGGCGCGGCTGGTGGACGACTTGCGGACGCTCTCGCTGGCGGAGGCCGGCCAGTTACCGCTGAGCCGGGAGCCGGTGGATGTGGTCGAGTTGTTGGCCGACGTGTCCACCAGTTTCAGCGGCCAGGCCGAAGCGGCGGGAATAGATTTGTGCGTTGAAACTGAGGGGAGCCTGTCTGCCTTGACCATCATCGGCGACGTGGGGCGACTGGATCAGGTGCTAAGCAATCTGATGGCCAACGCGCTGCGCCACACGCCGTCCGGCGGGGTCATCACGCTGCGGGCAGAGCCTGCCCTGAGCGCAGTCGAAGGGCCTGCCCTGAGCACGGTCGCAGGGCCTGTCCACGACGGTGTCCGCGTCATCGTGCGTGACACCGGCGAGGGTATCCCGGCCGAGGATTTGCCCTACATTTTTGACCGTTTCTGGCGCGGCGACCCTTCTCGCTCCCACGCCAGTGGGGCAGGGAGCGGGCTGGGGCTGGCCATCGCCCGGCAGTTGGTCCAGGCTCACGGCGGCCGGATCGGCGTCGAGAGTGGGGTGGGGCGGGGGACGACGTTCACCATTGAGTTACCTGTGGGGGGGAATTACAATTGACACAGAGCCATAGGCCGGGGCAGAGACGGTGACTCTGGACAAGTTGTGGGGTATTGCCGCTAGCCGCCTGGCAGGATTCGGAAGGTTCCTGACTCCCGAATCCTGCTGGCACTTCACGGAGGACTGCCCAGATGCAGAACGATTCCGCGAACAGATCCAGTGACCCGAACCCTCCCGCAGGTTCCGAACCTGCGGGAGGCTTGGGAGGCTTCCACTTCGACCTCCAGGCCACCGACGGCCGCGCCCGCGCCGGAGTGCTCCAGACTCCCCACGGGGAGGTGGTCACGCCAATCTTTATGCCCGTCGGCACGCAGGCCACCGTCAAGGCGGTCTCTCCCCGCGACCTCGACCATCTGGGCGCGACGGTCGTCCTGGCCAACACTTATCACCTCTACCTGCGTCCCGGCGATGAGCGTATCGCCCGGTTGGGCGGCCTGCACGAGTTTATGGGCTGGGATGGCCCTATCCTCACCGACTCCGGTGGCTACCAGGTGTTCAGCCTGGCCCGACGACGCAAGATAAACGCCGGCGGCGTGACCTTCCGCTCCCACATTGACGGCTCCGAGCACCGTTTCACCCCGGAGAAGGTCATCTCCATCCAGGAGAATCTGGGGGCGGACTTCATCACCTGCCTGGACGAGTGTGCCCCGCCCCTCGACCACGACTACAACGTGCAGGCGCTGGCCCGCACGCACGCCTGGGCCGAGCGCTGCAAGGCTGCCAAAACCCGGCCCGATCAGGCTCTCTTCGGCATCGTCCAGGGCGGTGTCTTCCACGACCTGCGGGAGCAATCGGCCCGCTTCCTTACCGCCCTCGACTTCCCCGGTTACGCCATCGGCGGTTTGAGCGTGGGGGAGACCAAGGAGCAGATGCACGGTGTCCTGGAACTGTTGGATGGGCTCCTACCGGCCAACCGTCCCCGTTACCTGATGGGCGTCGGCACGCCGGAGGACCTGGTGGAGTGCGTGGCACGGGGGGTGGACATGTTTGATTGCGTCTTACCCACGCGGCTGGCCCGCAACGGCGGCGTGCTCACCCGTACCGGCCGGCTCAACCTGCGCAACGCGAGGTTCGCCGACGACCCTGGTCCCATTGATCCAGGCTGTACCTGCTATACCTGTACCCACTTCAGCCGCGCCTACCTGCGCCACCTGACCCAGGCCAACGAGATACTGGGTCACCATCTGCTCACCCTGCACAATCTCCACCTGATGCTTACCATAGCGCGCGAACTTCGAGAGGCGATCCTGGAAGGGAGGTTCCAGGTGTACCGGCGGCGAATGGACAAAATGACCAATGAACAATAATGACCAATGACGAGAGGCGAATGGCGGATGGTACGCCGCGTTTTGTTGGCCGCGATTGTCGTTGTTATTCTGACCCTGCTGTCGCGCTCCGCTCGCCTGGCCCCCTGGCAGGTCTACGTTTTTCAAGATGGCTTCTTTGTCCTGCTTCCTGCGTCCTCTTCTCCCCCTCTCCTTGTCCCCGGCTCTCCCTGCCCCCCCCACGTTCCTCCCACCTGGGGCGGCACCGCTTCAGCATTGGC
>JAUWOI010000202.1 GCA_030612185.1 Anaerolineae bacterium | reverse complement strand
GTTAGGTCCTGCTGTAGATGCGGATGAAATGGGCGATGGAGCGGTCGTAGGTACGCTCCGCTTCCGGTGGGAAGAGGCAGGCCGGTAACTCACCCATGCGCCAGTGGTAGCGGATACATTCGCAGCACTTGCCCTTCCTGGAGCAGGGCTCGTAGGTGCAATTGCACTGCGCCAGGTTCTCGTCTATTTTGCACTCCATACTCTTCACCTCCATAAAGTGATGGCAGGCTTTTTGACGGGTAGCAGGCCAATCGTATTGGCCGTCTGGTGCCAAACAACGCCCAACACGGTTGGGCTACTACCCTATTTCCGAGAGATCTCTGATTTGGCTGTTCCAGACGAAGTATAGCATAAACTGCGCCAAAGCGAAAGACCACCGGCGCTTACCGGTGGTCTTGCCCCTGCGTTAGTCAGCGTGGAATCTACGCGCCAGCGACCATGCTCTGTTCGATGTAGTCCACTGCCTGACCAACCGTCCTGATCTGCTGAGCATCCTCGTCGGAGATCGTCCCGCCGAACTGTTCCTCGAACTCCATAATCAGTTCAACTAGGTCGAGGGAATCCGCCTCCAGGTCCTCGCGGAAGCGTGCCTCCTGCGTGACCTTGTCTGGCTCCACTCCCAAGAGATCAACGACGATTTTCTTGACCCGTTCAAACGTATCTGCCATGTCTCTACCTCCCTTCGAATTTTCAGGCTATTGATGGCGATATTCTACCCGTAGAGGGATGTTTGTCAAGTCTCGCAATTTGACAACTATCGCCACTGCGAGTATCATAGACGTCTGTCATAAAGAACACTGACCGGCGTCTCAGGTTACGAAGGAGCGCATGCACCAACAGCGCAAGTCCGCCCACATCCGCATCAACCTGCAAGAGGACGTAAACTTCAAGCATGTCTCCACCGGCTTTGAGTCTTACCGCTTCGCCCACTGCGCGCTGCCAGGCTTCAGCCTCGAAGACGTGGACACTTCTACAACACTGCTGGACAAGCCGTTGGCGGTCCCACTCCTCATCTCTTCGATGACCGGTGGCACGCCAGAAGCCAGCGCGATCAATCAACGGTTGGCAGAAGCGGCCCAGGCTGCCGGCGTCGGGATGGGGCTGGGCTCGCAACGCGCCGCTGTCGAAGACCCTGCCCTGGCAGACACCTACCGCGTACGCCACATCGCTCCCGATATCCTCCTGCTGGCTAATCTGGGCGCGGTGCAACTGAACTATGGCTATGGCCCAGACGAATGTCGCCGCGCTGTCGAAATGGTGGAAGCCGATGCCCTTATTCTGCACCTCAACCCGCTGCAGGAGGCGCTCCAGCCCGAGGGCGAGACCGATTTCGCCGGGCTGCTATCCAGAATCGAATCGGTCTGCCAGGTCTTGGAGGTACCGGTGGTCGTCAAGGAGGTGGGCTGGGGCATCTCTGAGCAGGTAGCCCGCCAACTGGCGGATGCCGGCGTAGCGGCGATTGACGTCGCCGGCGCTGGGGGTGTTTCGTGGAGCCAGGTGGAGATGCACCGTGCCGCGACCGAGCGCCAACGGCATGTGGCGGCGGCCTTCGCAGACTGGGGCATCCCCACCGCCGAAAGCCTGCTGCTGGCCCGTCGAGGTGCGCCCGGCCTGCCCATCATCGCCAGCGGGGGCATTCGTGACGGCATCCAGATAGCCAAGGCCATCGCTCTCGGCGCAGCCGCGTGTGGTATTGCCGGGCCGTTCCTACGTGCCGCCAGCCAGTCCACTACTGCCGTAGCCGAACTCATCGCGGTACTCGTGACGCAGTTGCGCGTCACCATGTTTGCCGCCGGCGCTGCCGACATTCCGGCGCTCCGGCGCGCTCCCATCATTCCCACCGGGCCGTAACCATGGTCCTGATCGTATTTATGCCGCCTGGCATACTGAAGGCAAGGAGAACATAAGCCCCATGAACCAATACGAGATGCTGCGCCAGGTCAGCCGCACTTTTGCATTATCTGTCGAACAGTTGCCGCGCACCTTGCGAGACATCCTGACCATTTCTTATCTGCTTTTTCGCGTCTCCGATTGTCTGGAAGACCATGAAGCAATGGAAGTCGAACGCAAAGTCCAACTGCTCCGTCTGTGGGCGCGCGTGTTAAGCAGGGAGGTATCACCAGGAAACCTGACCGCTCGTGTTTCTGACCTGGACCATAGAGCCCCCGAGGTTTACGTCGCCCAACACGCCGGTGAGATCATTGAGCAACTTGACCGGTTCCCCTCCGAGATTCAAGAGGCCATCAGACTGCATGTGATTGGGACCTCGCTGGGTATGGCCCGCTGGCAGGCGCATGGCCCCTTCGTAGAGGATGAGGAAGCGCTGGATGACTATATGCACCAGGTAGCGGGTCGGGTGGGCTATTTGCTGACCGACGTTTTTGCCTGGTACTCGCCCACTATCCGCAGGTGCAAAGCGCAACTGATGCCCCAGGCACGGGAGTTTGGGCTGGCTCTGCAAACAGTCAATGTGATCCGGGGGATGCGCAAGGATTACGAGCGAGGCTGGGTCTTTGTGCCACGCACCTTTTACGAACAGGTTGGCCTGACCCGTGACGGGCTCTTTGACCCCGCAAACGCAGAATTGGCCTTGAAGGTCGTAGATATGTTGGCCGACAAGGCGGAGCGCCATCTGCGGTATGGGACCAGCTATATTGTGGCCTTTCCGCGCCGCCAACACCGCATTCGGCTGGCCTGCATGTGGCCCTACTTTTTCGCAGTGAAAACGCTGGCGCTCAGCCGAGATAACGTCAATGTGCTTCTTGCCGGAGCAAAAATGAACCGTGATCAGGTCAGGAAGATCATACGCGATACTAAACTGTTTGGCTGGTCCAATCGCTGGCTTGCCTGGTACTACAGGTATCTGGCTCGCCCAGCATACCAAAGTGGAGTGTTGGCACAAGCGACCTGACACCGACGCCAAATCTGACGGAGGGCCAGGCATCCAGCATCAAGCACAATGTCGCTCAAAACATTCTTCAACCGCTATCTACCGCCGCTCGAGGCGGAAATGCGCGCCGTCGTCCAGACCGCCGACCCGCGCTACGCCGGACTCTTCGGCATGCTGCGCTACCACATGGGCTGGGCCGACGCGGCGTTCAACCCCTGCCAGGGGCGAACCGGCAAGCGCGTGCGCCCCGTGCTCTGCCTTCTTGCCTGTGAAGCCTGTGGTGGCGATTGGGAGCAGGCACTGCCCGCCGCAGCCGCCCTCGAACTTATGCACAACTTCTCCCTCATCCACGACGATGTCGAGGACCAGGATAAGACTCGCCGTGGTCGCTCCACCATCTGGGCATTGTGGGGGGAGGCTCAGGCGATCAACGCCGGGGATGTGCTGTTCGCGCTGGCTCAACTGGCCCTGCTGCGGCTCTCCGAGCGCGGTGCCCTGAGCCTGCCTGCCCTGAGCGGAGCCGAAGGGTCGAAGGAGCCTGCCCTGCCTGCCCCGAGCGTAGTCGAGGGGAGCCTGTCGAAGGAGCCTGCCCTGAGCCTGTCGAAGGGAACCGTGCCTGCTACGACGGTCGTGACAGCCCTTCATCTTTTCAACCGTACTTGCCTGGCCCTTACTGGCGGCCAGTATCTTGACATCGGCTTCGAGAGCCGCGATAGCATCTCCATCGCAGATTACCTGACGATGGTCGAGGGAAAAACCGGGGCGCTGGTGGCATGTGCCTGCGAGATGGGCAGCCTCGTCGCCGCTGCCCCAGATGCCCAATGTAAGAGCCTGCGCACCTTCGGCCATCACCTGGGGCTGGCTTTCCAGATGCGCGACGACGTCCTGGGCATCTGGGGCGATCCGATCGTCACCGGCAAGCCCGCTGGCGCCGACATCGCCCGGCGCAAGAAGTCGCTCCCTATCCTCCACGGCCTGGAACAAAGCGCGGAACTACGCGCGCTACTGGCACAGGAGACGCTCTCAACAGCCGATGTCCACCGCGCCACGGAGTTGCTGCGAGAGACAGATAGCCGCGAATACGCTGAACGACTGGCGCAAGAGTTTCATGCCCAGGCACTGGCCGCGCTGGACCAGGCGAATCTGCATGGCCCAGCCGCCCTGGCGCTCCACGAACTGGCGCAAATGCTCCTCAGCCGCGAACGGTGATTCCGAGGTACACGCTGCCATGAACCTGATGCACAAACTTATAGCCGATCATCTGCTTGACGGCGAACTTTCTCCCAATAGCGAGATACTCCTTCGGGTTGACCAGACCCTCACCGAAGATGCCACAGGCTTGACCGCTTATCTTCAGTTCGAAGCCTTGGGATTGCCACTGGCACCTGGCCTGCAGGCCGTGTCACTGGTGGACCACGGCACCCCCCAGGTACGCTCGGAGAACGCCGCTGACCATCACTATCTGCGCACGATGGCAGCCCGCTACGGGCTTTGTTACTCTCCACCTGGCAGCGGCATCTGTCACCTGCTCTTTCTGGCACACTTTGCCCGGCCTGGCGCATTGCTGTTAGGGGCCGACAGCCATACGCCAACAGCAGGAGCCATTGGGTCGGTGGCGATTGGGGCAGGAGGGCTGGAAGTGGCCGTCGCTATGGCCACTGCCCGCTACCACGTGCGTATGCCAGCCGTCGTGGGGATCGAGTTGAGCGGCGAACTCCGCCCCTGGGTCAGTGCCAAAGACGTGATCCTGGAACTGCTGCGCCGTCTGGGCACACGGTGGGGAGTTGGCAAGGCGGCCGAGTTCACAGGGCCGGGGGTCGCCACTCTCAGCGTGTCAGAACGTGTCACCATCACCTCAGTGGGCGCGGAATTGGAACTCACGACCTCGATCTTCCCGTCCGACGAGCAAGTCCGGCGTTACCTGGTCGCTCAAGGCCGTGAGGCCGACTTCCGTCGCCTGCGTCCGGATCCCGATGCCACCTACGATGAGCAGGTGCGGCTCGATCTCTCCACCATTGAGCCCTTGGTAGCCCTGCCGGGCAGCCCTGGCAACGTGGTACCGGTGCGGGAGGTGGCTGGCACACTGGTGGACCAGGCCGTCGTAGGCAGTTGTACCAATGGCAGTTATGAGGACCTGGCGCTAGTCGCTCGTATGCTGCGCGGGCAACGTGTTCCGCCCCAAGTTACGCTGGCTGTGACGCCAGGAACCAGGCAGGTGTACCACTTGCTGGCTACATCCGGCGAACTAGGCGACCTCATTGCGGCTGGAGTGCGTATCCTGGAGCCTTGTTGTGGCCCATGCCTGGGGCTGGTGCTCGAACCGCCAGCGGGCGCGGTCTCCTTGCGCACTTATCCCCGCAACTTTCCTGGCCGTTCGGGGGTAGTTGGCGACCAGGTCTACCTGTGCAGCCCGGCCGTTGCAGCAGCGTCGGCGCTGACCGGAGTGATCACTGACCCTCGCGATCTGGGCATTCCTCCCCACATTGAGCCACCCTCTCGCTACCCTGACGTGTATGAAATTGTGCCTCCTCCTGTGGATCGTGCCACTGTCGAGATTGTCCGCGGGGCTCATCACACCCCGCTACCAGCGGTAACTCCACTCTCCGATGAACTCCGGGGGCGCGTGTTGATTGTGTTGGGCGACGACATCACCACAGACCACATCATGCCTGCCAAGCCTGAGACTATTGCCGCTTGTGCCAACATCATGGCTATGGGTGACTTAACGTTTAGCCGGATAGACCCTGGCTTCCCTGCGCGTGCCCGTGAGTGGGGCGGCGGCTTTTTCGTGGCCGGCCACAATTATGGCCTCGGCTCTTCTCGGGAACACGCTGTACAAGGTCCACTGGTGCTGGGGCTACGGGCCGTCGTCGCCAAATCCTATGCCCGCATACATCAGGCCAATCTGGTCAACTTCGGTATCCTGCCCCTCATCTTTGTTGACCCCACGGCCTATGATGGAATTCGAGTGGGCCATGAGTGGGAGATCATCGGGCTGTACGAATGTCTCCATACCGGCTGCCCGGTCAGCATCCGCAACCGAACGCAGGGCGTAACCTTCGATGCGACCTACGAACTCACGTCGCGCCAGATCCAAATCCTCCTCGCCGGTGGACTATTGAACTACGCGCGCAACAAAGGTGATGAACATGAGTGACACTAGAAGCGAGTTAATCTACGATTGGAACACGAGCCCCTGCGCCCCCCCGGCCAGGACCGTAGGAATCGTGGATGAGACGCTGCGAGATGGGTTGCAGTCACCCTCTGTGACCCAACCATCCGTGGCAGACAAGCTCGGTCTGCTGGCGCTGATGGCCCAGTTGGGCGTGGATGACGTGAATCTTGGGATTCCAGGGGCTGGATCGCGCTTCGCTGAAGAGTGTTTGATCATGGCACGCGAAGTCATGGATCGGCACTTGCCCCTGGCGTGCCACTGCGCTGCGCGCACACTGCCTGCAGACATTGCCCCCATCGTTGAGATATCGCAACGGGTTGGCATCCGCGTCGGCGTGGGTTTGTTCATCGGCTCAAGCCCTATCCGCCGCTACGCCGAGGGGTGGGATCTGCCCCTCATGCTGCGTCGCACACGCAAGGCTATAGACTTTGCTGTGAAGCATGATGTGCCCGTTATGTTCGTCACCGAAGACACCACCCGCGCCGATCCAGAGGCCCTGCGCCAATTGTACCTGACCGCCGTCGAGCACGGCGCCAAACGTGTGTGCCTGTGTGACACGGCCGGCCATGCCACGCCTGAGGGAACGGCGCGCCTCGTGCATTTCATGCGCGAACTGGTTGGTCCCGGGATCGGCATTGACTGGCACGGTCATAATGACCTGGGCATGGCGTTGATCAACGCACTCGCGGCCTTCGAGGCCGGTGCAGACCGATTGCACGCCACCGCGTTGGGCATTGGCGAGCGCACGGGGAACACTTCGATGGAACTGCTGCTGACCAACCTTCAACTCCTGGGATACATCCAGCGCGATCTGGCCTGGCTTCTGCCGTATTGCCGCATGGTCGCCAGAGCGTGCAATATACCAGTGCTTGCCAATCACCCTGTGGTGGGTCAAGATGCTTTCCGCACTGCATCGGGCGTCCACGCGGCTGCGATCTACAAGGCTCAGCAGAAGGGGGACGATTGGGTGGCCGATCGGGTCTATTCGGCCGTTCCCGCCGCGCTGCTCGGACGTTACCAGAAGATTGAGATCGGGCCGATGAGCGGGGTCAGCAATGTGCGTTACCAACTCGCCGAGTACGGCCTGGAAGCCAGCGACGAGATGATCCAGCGCATTCTGGAGGTGGCGAAGCAGTCAGATCGCGTGATGACTGAGGTCGAGGTCCTGCGGCTGATGGTGGGAGCCAGGCCCCGACGACGGGAGTAATAGACCAGCAGAAACCGGGTTTTTTCCGAAAAACCCGGTTTCTGGGCAGGGCGAACGCATTTATAATTCCAGACCGATTCTGCTCCCGCCGGATCGCCAGATCCGGCGGCTGAACAGACCAGATTGGGCGAGTTTGGCCTCCCTTTAGCCTGGATTTGACAATCCAGGCCGAGCAAACGGATAAA
>JAUWOI010000386.1 GCA_030612185.1 Anaerolineae bacterium | reverse complement strand
TTTATCCGTTTGCTCGGCCTGGATTGTCAAATCCAGGCTAAAGGGAGGCCAAACTCGCCCAATCTGGTCTGTTCAGCCGCCGGATCTGGCGATCCGGCGGGAGCAGAATCGGTCTGGAATTATAAATGCGTTCGCCCTGGGTGGGGGGCTTGATAGTCCTTAACTTGACGCGCGTGGGCTCATCGCTCGTCGTGTCGCTCCTTCAATACACGTTCGATCTCTCGCTGGGCGTCCCGCTTGGCGATAGCCTGGCGCTTATCGTACTGGCGCTTTCCCCGCGCCAGCGCGATTTCGACCTTGGCCCGGCCGCCTTTCAGATACAGCCGCAAGGGCATGATGGTGTATCCGCGCTCTTGAACGCGAGAGATAAGGCGGTTGATCTCCCGGCGATGGAGCAGCAGTTTACGTGGACGGCGCGGCTCGTGGCCATATCCCCCCGCCGGGTCGTAAGGCGCGATGTGCACGTTGGTCAGCCACAACTCCCCATCTCGAGGCTGTACGTATCCCTCTTTCAGATTCACCCGGCCAGCGCGGATAGATTTGATCTCCGTCCCCATCAGGATCAGACCGGCTTCGTAGCGGTCTTCGAGATGGTAGTCAAAAGCAGCCTTACGATTGGTGGCAATGACCTTGATACCAGACATTATTCACCTGCCAGAAGGTACTCAACCGCTCGTTCCAGTTGAGGGTCCTCGTCCGGCTCTAAGTCCTCTTCCTCGGGCCACGGGACCTCAATGTCGGGCGTGAGGCCCTGGCCATGGATGGCCCGGTCGTCGGGCGTGAACCACAGGGCAATGGTGACTCGCAACTCGGAGCCATCGCTGAGGGTAAAGGGGCGCTGTACTGACCCCTTGCCAAAGGTGGATTCCCCGACCAGTATGGCCCTTCCCCAATCCTGCAATGCCCCGGCCACGATCTCTGACGCGCTGGCACTGCTCCCATTCACCAGTACAACCAGCGGGACCTTTTCTCCCGTGTCCCCCGGACCAGCGTCAAATATCCGCTCGTTGCCGTCACTCCAGCGCTCGACGACGATCACTCCATCGTCAAGGAAGAGATCGGTGACTTCCACAGCCTGATCCAACCAACCGCCTGGGTTCTGGCGCAGGTCGAGGACAATGCCTCGCGGTTCCTGGGCCAGGAGTTCCTCCAGGCCTTGCTCGACTCGCTCGCTGGCCGTCGCGCTGAATTCGCGCAGTCCGATGTAGCCAATCCCGTCGTCGCGCATCTCCACCTCGATGATGGGAATCTCCAGGCGCGCGCGGGTGACGGCGACCTCGAACGGTTCGGACACCTCCGCGCGCTCAACGAGCAGCGTAATCTCTGTGCCAGCCGGTCCGCGAATCAAGCCAATGGCCTCGTAGAGCGTGCTCCCGACGATGGAGACACCGTCTACCTCCAGGACGCAGTCGCCAGCGAGCAGCCCCGCACCCTCGGCCGGTCCTCCCTCGAAAGTCCCTATGATCTCCAGTTTGTTCTCCTCGTTCATATCCACGAACGCGCCGATGCCCTCAAATTCCCCGGTCGCATCCTCCGCGATGACGGCCGCAATATCGGGTTCCATAAAGGCGGTGTAGTCGTCGTCCAACGTGAGCAGCATCCCGTGGACAGCGGCGTAGGTTACCTCTTGCATATCAGGCAGTTCGCCGTAGAAATTACGCTGCACCAGGTCCCACACCTCCCAGAAGAGTTGGAAGGCTTCCTCACTCTCGTTTGCCGGCGTGGGTCTAGGCGTGGCCACCTCTCCCTCTGTCTCTGCCAATGGGGTGGGGGATGAGATGTCTGTCTCTGTCGGAGCGGCCACCGGCCACACTGGCAACAGACCACGCCCGGTCAAAAGGTAGGCTGAACCGAAACCGGCGAGGAACGCAGTCGTTGAAAACAGCAGCACGATTGTGCCCACGAGCACAAACTTAATCACGTTACGCAGGGTGCTATCCATCATTTTCTCCAGATCTTCAGTCATTGTTATCCCGAGGCCGGGATTGCAGGTAGGTGACAGCGCGGTCAAGTTGCTCATCCTGCAGGCCATCGCCGCGCAGAACGTGCACGTCGGGTCTCAGCCCCTGGCCCTGGATCTGATGCCGGTTGGGCGTCAACCAAATCGCCGAGGTGACGTGCAGCGATGAGCCGTCCGAAAGATCGTAGATCAGTTGTACTGCCCCCTTGCCGAAAGTTGACTCGCCTATCAGCGGGGCTCGACCGTGGTCTTGCAGCGCACCAGCGACGATCTCGGCTGCGCTGGCCGTTCCGCCATTGACCAGCACGGCCAGGGGAACGTCGGTAGAGATGCCACCACTACGCACCTCGAGGGCGCGTTCTTGGGCATCATGGCCCAGTTCATACAACACAATGCCATCGCGGAGGAACTGGCTGGCGGTGGCTACCGCTGGATCAATCAGTCCGCCATAGTTATCTCGCAGGTCCAGGACCAGGCGGGTGGCCTCTGCCTGGCGCAGTTCTTGAAGGGCCTCCAGTACCTCGTCGCCGGTCCTCTCGGTGAAGCCCTGCACGTGGATGTAGCCGACGTCGGGTGCTTGATCGAGCACGGGCCAGGTGACAGAGGGCACCTTAATCTCCTCCCGGGCGATGGTGAGATCGAACGGCGGGGTGGGGGAGCGAGAAATGGTGAGTGTGACAGGTGTGCCAACCTCACCATGGAGCAAGGCCCGCACGCCATCCACAGCCGTCTCGCCGGTGATCGTTTCGGCGTCCACCGCCAGCAGGACGTCTCCCTCGTTGGCCCCGGCGCGCCCGGCAGGGGAATCGGGATAGGGAACGAGCACCATCTGCCCCTCTGCATCGCGCCCCCGCGTGACGCCAATTCCGCCAAAGGAGCCGCGCATCTGGTCCCGTTCCAGTTCGCGGGGCTGGGGCTCGACCAGGACAGTATAGGGGTCGTTAAGCAGCCCGAGGGCCCCGTGGATGGCTCCGTAGGTACGCTCGCGAGATGAGGGGAGCGGGCCGTAGAAATGCCCCTCTACCCGATCCCAGGCCTCCCAGAACACACCCAGTGGCTGCGGGTAGGCCACCTGCTCCAGTTCGTCCCATAGCCGGTAGAGACCGAACCCGGCTGTAAAAGCCAGGCACAGACAGAGGAGCAGGGCTGCGATCAATTGCAGGGTGCGTTGGGATGAACTAGACATAATAATTAGATGTAACTGGTGGTTACTACTCAGGTGTAACGCACTTGAGAAAGTGCGTTGCACCGCGAGAAGTCTCAAGAAACCCGTGCGGTATTCTAACACAAAGCAGTGGGCAGGCAAGTAGGCCGGAATCAGCATTTCGGCGTTAGAGCGAGGCAATTGTTCGAGGCACCTAATTCAAGGCATTATGTCAAGTTGGGATGCAAAAGACAGACAAGTTGACATAATGTATCTAGTCGGAAGTTGAATTGTGTGAGTTTTTTTACCCCGTTTTAACCCTTCCGTTATATCCTGTAGACCAATAAGTCGTACAATGAAGCGAAATCCGTGGTTAGTCTTGGCTCCGGCCTGTCCGGGTCAAGAACAAGAAGAGGTCAAGAAACATAATGTTAAGCAAAGCTGATATTCACATTCACACTACCTATTCGGACGGGTTGATGACGCCGGAAGCAGTTATCGAATATACGGCGACTGAGACGCAACTCAGAGTCATCGCCATCACCGATCACGATACCATTGCGGGGGCAGTGGCTGCCCGGCGCTATTGGCATCGTTATCAGCGCGATTTTGGTCATCTGGACATTATCATTGGCTCAGAGATCACTTCCCAAGACGGCGACATCGTGGGGCTTTTTCTTAGTGATGACGTGCCGGCCGGGATGCACGCGGCCGAGACAGTGCAGGCAATCCACGCGCAAGGCGGTCTGGCCATCGCCGTGCACCCCTACTCTTTTCTGCTCCCGACAGTAGTCAAAGGCGTCAAGGGCCACATCCACTCGGTGCCCTTTGACGGCGTGGAAACTCGCAACGGAACACCGACTGAATTCCTCAGCAACTATCTAGCCCAGTGGACCAACCGCCGCCGGGCGCTGCCCGAGGTCGGCGGCTCCGACGCCCACTATCTGCCTACCATTGGCCAGACCTACACTCTTTTCCCTGGCTGCACCAGGGCAGATTTCCGCCGTGCGCTCCTGACAGGGAAGGTTCAGGCGAGAGGCCAGGTCTATAGCTTTTTCACCCTGGCGCAGGTAGCGGCACTCTCGCTCTTGGGCCTTGTGCCGATGGCGAAGCCCTCGACAGCCCACTCACTAGTCTGATGAGCCAACGTTGCTCCAACAAGCGGTCTTTCATCATTTCATGAGGCGGGCCACTAGCCAGCAATTGGCAATAGTCAGCTCTTTGGTAGTCCTCCTCTTGGGTGTTGTCGAGGTCAAATGGCAGTTGTCGAATGGGTTTCAAAAAACTGCCTGGTTGGGCGAAAAAACTCGGGTTCTCTACACCGTTCTACAGGGGGACCACCATCGGATCGAACTCGCTGTAACCGTGTGGGGAGAATCTGGCTGACCTGGATGCCCTCAACTTCCGCTCCGGTCCACCCCCACGCGTGTGGGGAGAATAACTGTCAAGTATTCCTTGACAGTTCGCCGGGCGGTCCACCCCCACGCGTGTGGGGAGAATCCAATAGACGCTATCGGATATGTCGGTGCAACCGGGCCACCCCCACGCGTGTGGGGAGAATGGAGGCGACAGAATGAACTACGAAGAGCACTGCGGTCCACCCCCACGCGTGTGGGGAGAATATCCTGCGATCCACACTG
>JAUWOI010000310.1 GCA_030612185.1 Anaerolineae bacterium | reverse complement strand
CCCACATCCGCGTCGTTGTCGGCAAGCCCTTCCGTCTACCCGAAAGCGGCCGGGTACGGGGCCAGAAATTGCGCGAGTACACCGACCTCATCATGCACCGCATCGCTGAACTGCTGCCAGAGGAGTACCGGGGGGTGTACGGGGAGAGTGTATGAGCAATGAACACTCCCCTGCACGCTCCCATCGTAGACGACGCCCCTTCCACTCCTCGGCCGCCAGCAGGCGAGAGATTTCTGTTCATCGCTGCCTACGTTACCACGGCAGCCATTTACGCCGTCGCTCTGTTGGCCGTCCCTGAACTGCGCCAGCCCGCTACCTGGCTTCCTTTCACTGTTCTCTTTGCTGCTTTTGCCCTTACCATTCCCTTCATGCCCAGCGCCAGCGCCCCGCTCTGGCAGCGCGGCGGTCTCCTGCTGCTCCAGGCCGGTCTGATCTTCGCCATCCTGCTCGTCGGCCGGGGGGACCGCTATCTGCCCATTCTCTACTTCATCGTCGTCCCTGCAGCCTATCTCTCACTCACCTTTCGCCAGGCGAGCGGTTTCACGCTGCTCTGCGCCGGCGCGCTGTTCCTGGACTATCTGCTATTGAGTGACCTAGAGACGGCCCTGAGCATGCTGTTCTCTTACGGGGGCGGCTTCATCTTCTTCATCGCCGTCAGTGTCTCCCTGATCCAACAACAGCAGGAGCGACAACGGGCCGAGCGGTTGCTGGCCGAACTGGAAGCCGCCCATCGCCAACTACAGGCCTATGCCGTCCAGGTCGAGGCACTGGCCGTGGCCGAGGAGCGCAACCGGCTGGCCCGCGAGATTCACGACAGCCTGGGCCATTACCTGACCACCATCACTGTGCAACTGGAGGCGGCGCGCAAACTCATCGCCACCCGACCAGAGCGGGCCGCCGAAGCGGTCGCCAAGGCACAGTATCTGGCCCGCGAGGGTCTGGCCGCGGTGCGGCGCTCAGTGGCGCGGCGCTACGGGCCTCGCCGCTGGATACAGCGGCGCTGGGCGAGGCCATCGGCGAGGTGATGGGAAATATCCGCGCCACCGGGATCGCGACGACTTTCACCATTGCGGGCGAGACCTGCCCGCTGCCGATCCAGACTAAGACGGCCCTCTACCGCGCCGCCCAGGAGGGGCTGACCAACGTGCGCAAGCACGCCAGCGCCAGCGCCGTTCAGGTGGCGCTCGCCTATGAATCGGAACGGGTGGTGTTGACCATCAGCGACAACGGCACGGGCCGGCGCGGGGAGCAGGCTGAGGGCTTCGGGCTGCTGGGTCTGCGGGAACGGATGGCGCTGCTGGGGGGCTCGCTGGAGGCCGGTGACCGCCCTGAGGGGGGCTTCCGGCTGCGGGTGGAGGTGCCGATGGAGAAAAGCGAACGGAGTGGCTGACTTCACATTGGCGGAGAAAGCGGATATAATTAGATCGAAAGGGGAATGTACAAATGACTGAGGAGATAGTAGCCCGGCAGCGCGAAGTTAGATTGTACATAGACCACGCCGACGAGATGTTGCGCGTGGCGGCGCACACCCTGGCTCAAGAGTTCTACAGCACAGCCGTGAACCGGGCCTACTACGCGATCTTCTATGCCGCCAATGCCCTGCTTGCCACACGGGGGCTTTCCCGGGGCAAGCACAGCGGGGTCATCGCTGCTTTTCGCCAATACTTTGTCAAGCCCGGCCCGATCGAGACTGAATATAGCAGAACGTATGGCCGGCTTATGGACGACCGGCACGGAGCCGATTACGATCTTGAAACTGATGTCGAACCCGAACAGGCAAGTGTGGATGTCGAAAGTGCCCGCCAATTTGTGGCGCGTGTCAAACAGTACCTGCAACAGGAGAGGTGGCTATGAATCGGCATTTCCTCTCATCTCTGTCTGAACAGGAGCAATGTGCTATCGAGGTATTTCTGGAGCGAGTGCGGCAAGCCCACCCGCAACGCGTGAAACAGGTAAGACTCTTCGGCTCAAAGGCCCGGGGCGACAGTCACGCGGGCTCAGATATTGACATCCTGCTGATTGTGGATGAAGAAGATTGGCGCTTCCGCCACGCCATCAGCGACATCGCAGCGGACGTGTCGCTGGCCCACGATGTGCTCATCGAGCCTCGTGTCATCGGCCAGGCGCGGTGGGACGAGATGCGCCGTCACCACTTCGCCCTGTACGAAAACGTGCAGGCCGAGGGCGTCGGGTTGGTCTCAGCGAGGTCAGCATAGATGCAGCCTGCTCACGCTGAGTGAGGATGCCCATGACTGAGATCCGCATCCTATTGGCCGATGACCAACAACTGATGCGCGAAGGGCTGCGCGTGCTGCTGGACCTGATCCCCGACATCCGCGTGGTGGGCGAGGCCGGCGATGGGACCGAGGCAGTGGAACGGGCGCGGCAGATGCGGCCCGACGTGGTGCTGATGGACGTGCGTATGCCGGGGCTCGACGGCGTGACAGCCACGCGCCGCCTCCACGAGGCCTGCCCCGAGGTCAAGGTCATCATCCTCACCACCTTCGACGACGACGAGTACGTCTTCGAGGGGCTGCGGGCCGGGGCGGTCGGCTACCTGCTCAAGGACGTGCCCTCGGAGCAACTGGTCGAGGCGATTCGCGCCGCCGCCCGGGGCGAGGCCTTCATCCAGCCCTCCGTGGCCCGCAAGGTGGTCGCCGAGTTCGCCCGCCTGACCGAGCGGGAGCACCGCCGCCGCGAGCAGCCGCTAGTCGAACCGCTGAGCGCGCGAGAGTTGGAGGTGCTGGCGCTGGTAGCCGAAGGGCTCTCCAACCGCGAGATCGGCGAGCGGCTCTTCATCACCCCGGGGACGGTGAAGAACCACGTCAGCAATGTCCTGGCCAAACTCGGCGTGCGCGATCGGACGCAGGCAGTGCTGCAAGCACAGGAGTTAGGGCTACTGTAGCACAGAATCGCCCTGAGAGTATGACTTTCGTCACAGCGGGCCCTGAAAAGGGGCCGCTTTTTTGTGCCCCCACAATCCCCCTTCCGGCACATCACAAACAACCCCCGACGGGGTATAATGGGTGCGCAAAGAAAATGGGAGGTATGTGATGAACGAAAACATAGTTGAAGCACAAGGGCTGGTCAAGCGATACGGCGACCCTTCGGCAGGCTCAGGGCACGGCGTCGAGGCGGTGCGCGGCCTCAGTTTCGCCGTTCGCCACGGCGAGGTCTTTGGCCTGCTGGGCCCCAACGGCGCCGGCAAGACGACCGTCATATCAATGCTGACGGGTGTCTTGCCGCCCACCTCGGGCACGGCACAGATCGGCGGCTACGACATCGTCAAAGAGTTGGACCAGGTCAAAAAGATCAACGGGTTGGTGCCCCAGGACCTGGCCCTCTACCCCACGCTCAGCGCCCGGGCCAACCTGAACTTTTTCGGGCGCATCTATGGCCTGCGCGGCAAGGAACTCAGAGAGCGCGTGGAGGACGTGCTGCGCATCGTCGCCCTGACCGACCGCGCCGACGACGCGATAAAGATCTTTTCGGGCGGAATGAAGCGCAGGGTCAACATCGCCGCTGGCCTGGTCCACCAGCCAAAACTGCTGTTCCTCGACGAGCCGACCGTCGGCGTGGACCCTCAGAGCCGCAACCACATCTTTGAGAGTGTGATGCGGCTCAACCGCGAGCGGGGCATGAGTATCGTCTACACCAGCCACTATATGGAAGAGGTCGAGCTGCTGTGCAACCGGGTGGCCATCATAGACCAGGGGAAGATCGTCGCCCTGGACACGATCAAGAATCTGATCGCCATGCTGGGTGGGGGCGTGATCCAGGTCGGCCTGCACCAGGTGGACGACGCGCTGCTGGCTCAACTGGCGACGTTGCCGGCGGTCAAGCGGGCGACCCTCGCGCCGCAGCCAGCCCCACCACCGCCGGCCGAAGGAGCCTGCCCTGAGCCGGTCGAAGGGCAAGAGGCCAAGGTGGCCGAGATCGCGCCGGCCCCCGGTTATACCATCGTCAAGATCGAGGCCGAGCACAGCCAGCAGGCTCTGGTCAACATGATCGGCTTTTTCAACGAGCGTGACATCCCTATCGCCGCGCTGGAAATCCTGGAACCCAACCTGGAGAGCGTCTTTTTGCACCTGACGGGCAAAAAGCTGCGGGAGTGAAAAATATGAACGCACTGAACATAGCCCTAAAGGACTTTCAAATCTTTCTCAAGGACCGGGGTGCGGTGATCAATCTGTTCCTGCTGCCAATGGTGTTCATCCTCGTGCTCAGCACAGCGATGCAGGGACTAATCGGCGGGGATGAGGACAGCCTGGTCACGTTGCCGGTGGTGAACCTCGACCCCGACGGCAAGGCAGCCCAGGCCCTGATTGACGCTCTCAATGAGGCCGGCGGGATAAAAGTCAGGCTGTACGACCAGGCCGAGGCGCAGGCCCTGCTGGAGGACCTGGAGATCGAACGGGTGTTGACGATCCCGCCCAACTTTACGGTTGACGTAGCCGCCGGTCGCCCGGTGACGCTGCGCCTGGGCAGCCACCCCGACGCCAACGAGACGACGACCGAATCGGTGCTGCGGGTGGTCAACGGGGTGGGCCGAGGGATGTCGTTACAGACTCAACTCATCGCCAGCCTGGAGCAGATGGGCGCTATGCTGGCGGCATCGCCCCCCGAGTTCCAGATCTTTACGGCTGAAAAAAACGTGGCCCAGGCCCAAAGCCAGTTCGAGCGCTCCAGGACCGCACCGCTGGTGGCCGTCGAGCAGACGCAGCCTGAGAACCTGAGCGAGCGGCTCACGGAGCCCAACGCCGTCCAGCAGAACGTGCCCGGTTACACCATCATCTTTGTCTTTCTGACGGCCCAGGCGACCGCTTTCTCCATCTACACCGAAAAGAAACAGGGCAGCTTTCGCCGCTTGCTGGCCGCGCCGATGAGCAAGGCGGCGCTGCTGGCCGGCAAGATGATCCCCAACTTTGTCACGGGGCTGATCCAAATCGTCGTCATCTTTGGCGCCAGCGTCTTTGTGTTGCCCATGATAGGATTGGACCGTTTGACGCTGGGCGACGACCCGCTGGCATTGGTCCTGGTGTCGCTGCTAGTGGCACTCTGCTCCACCAGCCTGGGCATCCTGATCGCCGCCATCGCCCGGACCGAGGGTCAGATCGGCGGATTGGGCACCCTGGCGCTGTGGACAATGGGTGCTGTCGGGGGCTGCCTCTTTCCGCCGTTTCTGTTGGGCGGCTTGCTCGACACCGTCGGCAAGGCGGTGCCCCACTATTGGGCGATCCAGGCTTATCAGGACCTGATCGTTCGCGGGCGGGGCCTGGCCGACGTCACGACCGAGATGCTGGCCCTGCTGGCTTTTACCGGGGTCTTTTTCGCCATCGGCCTGTGGCGCTTTGAGTTCGACTAGAGGAGAGCAACCATGATTAGGAACGCTTTGGCAGTAGCCTGGAAAGATTTGCAGATTCTCTTCAAGGACCGGGGACAGTTGGCAGTGCTCTTTCTGATGCCGGTTATGTTCGCCTCGATCATTGGTTCGGCCTTTGGCGGGGGCACGCCAGAGATCGCAATTTATTTGGTGAACCAGGACACGGGTCCGTATAGCGCTCGGGTGGTCGAGATACTCCACGGGATTGACGCGCTGCGTATTGAGGAGTCAGACACGGTCGAGCAGGCCGATCAGCGAGTGGCCGATGGGGAGGCGTTGGCCGCCATCGTTATCCCGGCCGACTTCAGCCAGAAGGTAGGGTGGTGAAAATCAGTTCAGTTTAGGCGGTTTTT
>JAUWOI010000041.1 GCA_030612185.1 Anaerolineae bacterium | reverse complement strand
TGTAGTTTCTCCCGTCAGGCGCTACGGCCTCCCAATATACCACAAAATCAACGTGAGCGGAACGGTCGCCTGGGCGCGCCACCTGTGGCTCCAGTTCCCAACCCACCACGCGGGCCACACCGCCCACGTCCACAGGCTCGGTGCGAGCCTCGGCGGGCACGTCGGCGAGGGTAAGTGGCTCTGGCTACACATATTCAGGCGCAATGGAGACGAAGGGCAGGGCCGCCGCGATGATCAGGAGGACAATCACGAATGACAAATGACAAATGACAAATGACAAATGACCGATGACAGGTGATTGACGGCGCAGTACTCTTGTTGCGAGAGAGACACATTCTTGCAAGCCAAGCATGAGGAGTACGCTGATGCCGGCGATGTCGGGGAAGACCAGACGGCCCTGGAACGAAAAGTAGATCCACGTCCAGCGCAGCACCGATACGAAGAGGATGCCTGCCCAGAGCGCCGGAATCCACCACAACCCCTCCAGAAACCAGGTTTTTTCCAAAAACCTGGTTTCTTCCCTCCTGCGCCGTATGGCCCAGACGATAAGCCCAGCCAACCCGACCAGTGACAGGAGGTCGAAGAAGGTGTAGACCCAGCGTGGGGCCATCACGTTCACCGCGCCGAACAACCCCCAGTAGGTCCAGCGAAAGGTGCCAAATTCATCCAGCCAGTCGCGGAGCGTGGGCACTCCCGCCCGCTGTCCCTGGATGGCGACGAAGATGTTCAGCGCAGCGGGGTCGCCGTAGAGTCGCCAGTTGCGCAGGAACCACCAGCCCGAGAGCAGCACGGCGATGCCCACGACGACGGGCAGGCCCACCAGCAGTGGGCGGAGACTGCGGCGGCGGTAACTAAGCCAGGCCAGGAGGCAGGCAAGCAGAATCAGCGCCCCCAGGCCACTCAACTTGGTCAGGATGAAGAAGCCGACGATCAGCCCCAGCAGACCGTAGCGCCAGAGAGGCAGCGGCCCCTGCAGACCATCGCGCACCAACCGCACGCACAGAAGCAGGGTGAGGCAGCCGACGAAAGCCGCCAGCGCGTCGTTGTTGACGGAGGCATTGACGAAGATAAACATCGGGTTAAAAGCAGTGAGGGCAGCCGCGCCCAGCGCCAGGCCGGGCCGGTCAGGGAACAGGTCGCGGGCCAATACGTAGGTCAGCCAGACCGTCCCCGCCCCCAGGCCCAACGTAAGGAAGCGGATCAGATGAACTGCCAGGACAGTGCCCCGCCAGGGGAGAGCCTCGCGTTCTGGGAGGTGGACGATCAGGTTCTTATTGCAGACCTGGGATGGATCACCGATGAAGGCGTGACCGTTCATCCAGCGCACCTCGTGGAGATCTGAGGTGTCTATCCACGAGGTAGCCGCCGCCATCAACACGTAATAGGCGGGTGGTTGGCCGCCGTCCTGCAGCCACGGGCAATCGTCCGGCGGCGGCCATGTACAGATGTCCAGGTCGAGCACGGGCAGGTCGTGGTGGGTCTGGACGTATTGGATGTAGGGATAGTGCTTGAACTCGTCGGAGGCTTCCAGGACAGGGGTGACGAGGCTGTAGATGATGCCCAATGCCAGGAAGAGCAAGATGATAAGTGACAGATGAACGGTGTTCGGTATTCGGGATTTGGGATTTGGGATTTGGGATTTGGTCATTGAAGGATCACTCCACCGGCGACGATGGCGTCGTTTTCAAAGCGGGTGCCCAGGCCATCGTAGGCCGGAAGGCGGTTGCCCGTGCGCGGGTCATACATCCCGACCAGGAGCGTGCAGGCACACGGCGTCACAGCGTCGTCCACAGTCAGGCGGTAGGGGTCGCGTACGACGTCGCCGGGGGCCCAGAAGGAGGTGCGGTACGCACCCTCCAACGGCGGATGGTCAGATTGGGCCACGAGAGCACCACTCTCATCCATCAAATGGACAAAGACGACGTAATCGGCGGCGGGGGTCGCCTCGGCCCGCCAAACGAGGGTGACGGTGAAGAATTGCGAATTGCGAATTGCGAATTGCGAAAGGTCGTACCCCACCAGCGTGATGGCCTCATCAAGGCGTGCCCCCACCGGGAAAGCAACCTCGTCTGAGAGTGGCGTGGCGGGACGCAGCGCGACCAGGTCGAGGAGCACCAGGTCGAGTGCCGGTTCGCCGGAGGGGAACGTGGCGAACAGAGGGCCACCATCCTGGGGATGGAGACCGGCGTAGAGTGCAGCGACGGTCGGCACCTGGGCGCCGGCGGCGAGGGGCAAGACGTAGCGGTCGTGGTAGATGGCGCCGGGCCGCCAGAGGGTCGGCGGGAAGTTACCCCGCCCCGGATAACAATCCACCCCCGCGACGGGTTCCAAGTCCCGCCCCAGGATCTGGACGAAGGCGACGAGGTCTTCCTGCGGCGGTTCCAGCGCCCGCCAGTAGAGGCTCACCGGCACCGGCTCTCCTGGGCGTACCACTTCCGCTTCGACACTGCCGCCCAGGAGTTGAATGGATGTTTCCTCGAAAGTCAAGTCGAAGCGCACCATCTCCTCCGGCAGGTCGTTCTCCTGCACCACCTCTGGTGTAGCGTAGGCTGGCAGGATGAAGGCGAAGAGACAGATGAGCACCAGCGCCAGGTGAACCCCGCCCAGGAGCACCGTCAGTCCAGGTGTCCAGCGGCGCGGGAGAAGGCGGCTAAGGCCAAGCATTAGAAAAACAGAGATGGCAGTGACGACCGGCATCAGGTAGCGCCCCTGGGAGCCTAGCACGATCATAATGAAGCGCCAGACGGAGCCGAAGACGAGAAGAAAGGCAAAGGCCAGAACCAGCAACCCTGCTTGCACCGGGCGTGCTGATCTAGAAACACGGCGCGCCCTCCACTGGTCCGCCAAGACGAACAGTAGCCCCAGGACGCCCACACGCGCCAGCATCCACCAGAAACGGTACATCCATGGGGCGACGGCGACGTTAAACCAGCCGAACATCGCCCAGTAGGACATCTCAAGTCCATGCAGTTCGGGGATCACGTCGAGGAGACCGATGGCTTCCGAGCGGACGGTGGCAGTGTGGCTCAACCAGGCGTAGGTCCCCATCAGTTCGCCGTAGAGGAGCAGATTGCGCCCGAACCACCAGCCGCAGACCAGGCCGGCGACGCCGAACGTGACGAAGGCATCTACAAGCAGACGAGCGAGCCACTCTTTACGGATCGGGAGGAACCGGGTTTTTCCCAAGAATCTGGGTTCTTGCGTATCGCGGACGGCGTTGAGAAGAAGAGCCAGGGCGACAGCGGGGGCGAGGGTGATGCCGCTGAGTTTAGAGAGCGTCGCCAGGCCAAGCGCCACGCCGACCAGCGCCAGCCCCCGGCGGGAAAGACCACGCACCGCCAGCCGCACCGCGCCCCAAACGACGAGCGAGCCGAAAGCGGCCACGGCGGCGTCGTTGCTCACCCGCGCCGCTGCGAAGACGAACATTGGGTTGAAGGCGGTAAGAGAGGCCGCCCCCAAGGCCAGCCACCGGCGTTCGGGAAAGAGTTCCAGCATTATGCCGTAGGTCGCCACGACAGCCAGTGCACCAAGCGCGGTCGAGACCAGGCGAGCGATGTGCATCGTGAGGGGAGTACCACGCCAGGGGAACCGTTCGGCAGGGGTGTGGACCAGGTAGTTCTTATTGGCGACCGAACCAGGGTATCCCATGGCGTGGTAGGGATTTCGCCAGACCCAGTCCAGGCGGTCCACATCCTCCCTATTCCAGAAGGTCAGCGCAGCGCAGAGGGTGTAATAGAGCGGTGGATGGCTCGCCACGTAGCCGGTGACGCGCTCGCCGGAGGGGGTACCCTGCACCGGCAAGCCGCGCCCCTCGGTCAGTTCGTGGATGTAGGCGTAGTGGCCATTGGCGTCGGGGGATTCGAAGATAGGAATGGTCACGCCGTAAAGCACGGCCACGGACAGGTAGACCAGCAAACAAATGACCAATGACCAATGACCAATGACCAATCGGTGCCTTGGGTTTTGGGATTTGGGATTTGGGATTTGGTTCACGCCTGCCTCCTGCTTCCGGTTAACCGCTGACTGCTAACGGCTAACTATGATGGTAGTCAATACGGCGTACCGTTCGGGAACCGGCTCGCCGTCCACGAGCGTGACAGGCCGCTCGCCGGTGGCAGCATCGTACATCCCAACCAGCAGCATGTACTCCCCTGGAGGCGCGTCTGGCGGCACTGGGATGGTGTGGCGATCATCGACCACTTCGTTCGGCAACCAATAGAGGGTGGGGTACGCCCCTCCCTGCGGCCAACTGTCCGCCTGGGCCATCACCGTCCCATCGGGGCCGGTCAGATGGTTGAAGACCGCGTACATGCGGTCTATCCGGCGCAGCGACTGCCAATAAAGCGTCAGTTCGACCGCGCCGCCCGGCCTGACGGACGTAGCGGCCAGGTCGTACCCCAACAGCCGCACGTCGTCGTCCAGCACCACGTCCAGGCGATATTCCATCGCCGGGGGACGATAGCGGCGCGGGCGGGCTTCTACCTCCACCTCCGGCAGCGCCACGTCCGTGCCGGAAAGCGTCTGCTCCTGGAGCCACCAGTCGAGGACTTTGTACGAGCGCGTCCCATCCACCGGCAGCGGCGATCCGTCGGCGGTATAGACAGTCAGACGGATTTGATAACACCCCGGAGGCGCATCCAGCGGCAGGGGCAAGGCGTAGCGGCCCAGCAGTACGTCGCCAGCCTGCCAGCGACCGGTGGGGAACCAGTCGGCAACCGGCTGGACGCGCTGCGCCACCAGTGGTGTTCCGCCATCGTCCACCAGTTCGATCCCCAACTCGTAATCCTCCGGCGGGTGGGCCAATGCCTGCCAGTAGAGATTGAATAGGAGCGGGTTGCCCTGCGTGAAGCGTTGCCCCCACGGCTCGTACCCGACCAGCGCCATCGTGTCGCCGAAGGTGACGCGCAATCCTTCGATAGGCGGTTCGACAGGCTCACCGCAAGGCTCAGAACACGGCTCGTGGTCAGGCAAGACTGCCAGCGGATCAGTTGGCGCGGAGCGACCCACGCGGACCGGCCCAACCTCAAACGAGCCCCCTCCCCCCGGCGACCACTCGTCCCCCTCCGGCGGGAAGACACGCACACGGAGCGTATAGTCGCCAGGGGGCGTGCCGATGGGGATGACCAACCCACGCCGCTCGACGAAGGTCTCACCGGTGCTCCAGCCCTGGGTATGGACGTGGACTGGGCCGGCATGGAACTGGTACTCGCCCCAGACCTGGCCGGCGGGACCGACTAACTCCAACCGCAGCACCAGGCCGTGCGGAATGTCCTGGAGGGCATGCCATTGGGTGAGGAGTAGGACTGCCTCGCCACTGACCGGCTCCAGGTTCGCCAACGCCACCACCTCCAGCCACAGTTGCTCGCCAAAACGGACGTCCACGCGCTCTACCCGCTCGTACCTGTCCGCTCGATCGCGCACTACGGACGGCAGGAACATTTGGAAAGGCAGGACGGTCGTTTCTGAGTCGTCGCCTTCAGGCAGATCCTCAATCAGGACTGACGGCAATCCTTGAGCAGGAGCAGCGTAGTAGAGTGCCAGGTCCCTCTCGAACCAAACCTGATGAGTGTGCTCGTGCAGCCAGCGGGAGACAATCCAATCCGGGTCCACCGGTTCGACGGAACTGTAGGAGACCCACACGCGGTCGTGAGTATCGAAGACGCCAGCCAGCATCTCCTCGGCCAGGCCAGCCTCCACCTCGAGGCCATCCAGAGGGACAGTACGGCGTTTCAACAACCCAGGGTCGTAGTAGGTCAACAGCAACGTCTGCCATGGCCCGTGGAGCAGCAGCCCATCGTCGGGGTGGGCAAACGCCCGCAGGTACTCCACGCGAGCACGAAAACCCCCGCCCGACGAGCGGTAGACCAACGGATAGGTGTGGACGTCCACAAAGACGACCCCCAGCAGCAGCAGGAGTGGTAAGTAACCAAGCGACCGCCCGACCACCCGACTACCCGACCACCTGACTAATTGACTGCTTGACCACCTGACTACCTGACTAATTGCCAGGGCCATCGCCAGAACGCAGGCCGGAAGTGCCACCGTCAGATAGCGACCGGTGACGCGCTCCGGTAGGACCAGGACGCCAATCAACGGCACGCCCAGCAGCAACCCCAGCAGCACTCCTCCGTGCCGGTGTCCACGCGATAGCCACAGGTTCCGCCACTGCGCCAGCCCGATGCCGGCTACGGTCAGAGCCAACGGCAGACCCAGGTGTAACCAGTTAGGGCGGAGCGTAGCTCCCAGGTAGAGCCCGTTGAGGGCGCGGAAGAGACCATCCCAGCGTACGTGCGAGGCGGTGCCCCTGCGCCAGAGGGAGACCAACGTGGCCCACAGCCCCGGCGAAAGAACCGCCCAGAGGGTCACGGCCCCGCCCAGTGCCACGTGGATGGACAGCCAACGGGCCCAGAGGTGGCGATAACGCCGCCAGTTGATGAGCAAGAACATATCCTCGGTCAGGAGCACGAATGCCATGTAATAATGCGTGAACATGCCCAGGCCGGTCACCAGCCAGAACAACCCCCACCAGCGTGCCCGATCCTGGCTCAACAGCCGGACGAAGATAAAGATCGAAAGCAGACTGAACAGGGCAAGCAACCCGTACATTCGGGCATCCTGCGAGACCCGGATGTGGAAAGGGGCAAGCACGAGCAGGAATGTCGCCAACAGGGCCACAGGCTGGCCAGCGGCCTTCCGTACCAACCGGTACGTCACCGCCACCGTCGCCGTCCCGATGACGACGGACAGGAAACGCACAGCGAACTCACTCCGCCCGACCAGCGGCATCCACAGGGAGAGCAACAGGTAATAGACGGGAGGATGTTCGCGAATGGCGTCACGTAAGTAGTCGAGCAAGCCCAGCGGCCCCCGGGCGGCGATGAAGACGCTGCCGACCTCGTCGAAAGTCAACTCCCGCTCGCCCAGCGTGTAGATGCGCAGCGCGAAAGCCAGGAGCAGCAGGCCGACCACCGCCCAGGGTGCCAGGTGAGACCATCGCTGCGCCGGGATCACGGCGCTATTCCTTCGGCAGGCTCGGAACACCACTCCAGCGTGTCCAGAGGGATGGCGTCAGCAGGAAGCCGCGTACCATGCTCATCGAAGGCCGGCAGCCGTTCGCCGGTCTCTAGCAGGTACATCCCCACGCGGAGGTCGTAGGTCCCCGGCGGCAGACCCTCCATAGGGATGAGCCACCCGTCGGCAATAATCTCACCGGGAGCCCAGAGCGCGGTCGGATAGTCCCCGCCCACAGGGGGGCCAGCGGCCGGGGCCGCCAGCGCGCCGTCGGGGCCGATGATGTGCACGAAGATGGTGTAATCCTGCTCCAGTGGGGCCAGGGAGGCCCAGTGGAGAACCAGGTGTACCCCCCCCGGCCCATCCGAAGTGGGGGGGAGTTCCATCTCCAGGTCATAGCCAATCAGGGTAATAGAGTCGCCCAACCGGTAGTCGGTGAACACAAGAGGCGGGGGCACTTCCCCGACGGAGGTCAGTTTCAGCCAGCCGGCCGTCGCCGTGCCCACCGGGTCGCCTGCCACGTCCACGACCGCCAGACGCTGCCCACTCTCCCGCTCATAAAGCCCCACGTCCAACCGCAGCCGGCTGGGGCCGGCGGCGTCTGGGGCCACAGGGATGGGCACCTCGTCGGCGAAAACCTGCCCGGCCCGCCAGAAGGAGGTTGGATAGTGGCCCAGGCCAGGGTAGGTATCTCGCTGACCTACCTTCGCCCCTCCTCGCCCGAACAGTTGCGCGAAGAGGACGTAATCCGTTGGGGTCTCCCCCAGCACCTCCCAGTAGAGGGTGACCCGTAGCGGTTCCCCTGGCGCGACTGCCTCCCGCTCCAGATCATAGCCGCGCAGGCGTACCAGAGGCCGGCCATTGGCCTGACAAGGCCTGTCCTGAGCAGAATCGAAGGGCTCACCACAGGCCTCCAGGTAGACCCAGTCCAGCCGGTGAGCCGGCTCCGGGGCGGCGGCGGTATCGTAGATGGGAGGGCGGGCATAGGCCGGGGCCAGGAAGCAGACCAGTCCGGCCACCCCCAGCGCCAGCATCGCCAGCGTCACGCCCAGGGCCAGGTGGCGGTGGTAGCGGCGTGGGAACCAGGCGGCCAGTCCAGCGAAGAAGAGCACCGCGATGGCAGGCAGAACGGGGAAGAGATAGCGCCCGAAGTTGGGCATTGGCCGCAGGAAGCGACGCACGATCCTCGGGCCGAGCGGGCGAACGACCGAGGCCGCCAGAAGGGAGACTGGAGATTGGAGGTTGGAGATTGGAGACTGGAGAGAGGGGGAGCGGAGGCGGCGGATGATGAGGCGCGCGAGGCCCAGGAGAGCGAGCAGGGAGACGATGTCCAACAGAGTGTAGATCCAGGCAGAGAGAGGGATTTGGTTATAGCCCAGGCGGCCCCAGAAGGAAGTGCGCAGCCAGTAGAGGTCGGGACCCAGGTCGGCCAGGGTGACCGGGCGCTCCCGCAGTCCCCACTCCGTCATCTCCCGCGCCGTGCCGGTGGGATCGCCATAGAGGACGGTCTGGCGCACCAGCCAGGGGACGATCAGGAGCGCGGCCACGCCGAAGACAATCAAGCCCCAGCGCAGGAGGCTTCGCCGTGAGCACTCAGCCGAACGGTCGCGCCGGCAGGCCACCAGCAGCGCCAGTCCGGCCGTCAGCACCAGCGACACGACTGTGAGTTTGGAGAGCCACCCCAACCCCAGCGCCAGCCCCAGGCCAACGCAGCGGCGCGGGGTGGGCCCTTCTCGTAGGATACGCATCATCGCCCATAGGGCCAGTGCACCCCAGAGAGTAGCCCCGTTATCGTCGTTAACCGCGCCGGAGATGAAGAGAAATTCAGGAATAAAGGCGGCCAGCCCCGCTGCCCCCAGCGCCATCTCGGGCCGGTCGGGGAAGAGTTCGCGCCCCACGCGGTAGACCACCCAGACAGTGACCGCGCCCAGGATGACCGAGGCCCAGCGCACGACGCGGATACCCAGCCAGGTGTCGCTCTGGCCAAATGTATCGTCATCGGGATGGAGGTAGAGGTTTTTGTTGTCCCGGCCCACATCGCCGAAGCGGTAGCCGAAGTAGGGATTGTGCCGCTGGGGCCACTCTTCCAGGTCGTTCTCCCCCGCCCAGAAACTGATCAGCGCGCCGTAGGCGTAGTAGAGCGGCGCGTGATGCCCAAAGCCCCGTCCCCCACCCTCCTCCAGCACCGGCGGCCGGCCGGTATTCACCAGGCTGCGGATGTAGTCGTAGTGGTAGATCTCGTCGGGGGCCTCCAGCGTCGGCGTGACATAGGCGTAACCACTGGCGAGCAGGACAAAGGCCGCCAGGATGCCGATCAACCAAAACTGAGCGACGCGCTCACTCATTACTCCTTCAACCATCAAGCCGCCATTGTAACCCAGGGGGGCGATTCGGGCAAGGCGGGCTTGGTGGAGAGAGTCTGGATGGTCGCCGGGATCAAGGAAGGCCAGGGCCATGTTGACGATGCCCGCCTTGGAACCGATGAGCGGCACGGCCTCGGTACCGGGGTCGAGCACTACGCCGAACCTCCGTTTGTAGTACCCGGCGATTGCCTGGCGCAGAGCGGGCAGGCCCCGGTGGCTGGGGTAGCCGGATCACGTCCATACCGCGCCGCCGGGAGGTTTCTACATGGGCTGCCCAGCGGGCAAAAGGATAAGGAGGGATGTTCAGTAGGCGCTTGGCAAGTTTCACTGTGAGGTCTCCTCATGTATGACCTGCCAGGGCTCCCAGCAGCGCCGTCAACCCCAGAAGGTAACTGCGCCAGCCGAAGCCGCTGATCTGTCCCAGGCAAACCGGCGCGATGAGCGACCTGTGGCGGAATGGCTCACGGGCGTAAATGTTTGAGAGGTGTACCTCCACCGTGGAGAGTCCCACACCGGCGATTGCATCCCTCAGCGCGATGCTGGTGTGGGTATAGGCACCGGGGTTGATGAGCACACCGTCGGCCCAGTCCATCGCCTCGTGCAGTGCGTCAACGAGCGCCCCCTCGGAGTTAGACTGCACGATGTGCAGTTCTGCGCCGCGCTCGGCCGCCATCGCGTGCAGCGCCGCGTTGATCTCGTCCAGCGTCACGTGACCGTAGGTTTCGGGCTCTCGCTGCCCCAGCAGGTTGAGGTTGGGGCCGTGGAGGACCAGGATTTGGAGATTTGAGATTTGAGATTTGAGATTTGTCATTCTATCTTGCTCCCAGATTGCGCAGAACTGACTTCACTGTCTCCTGCGGGATCTCTTCGACGATTTCTACCTCGCCGATGGCGTGGGGGAGTACCCAGCGCAAGGATTGCCCCCGCCGCTTCTTGTCGTGGGCCATTGCCTCCCAGATGGCGCCAGTGTCGAAGGGAGGGCACCGCACTGGCAACTCCCAGGTTGCAAGTACCGCCGCGATGCGGTCGGCGAGCGCTGGGGTGACCAGGTCCAGTTCGGCCGCAGTCCGCGCCGCAGCCACCATCCCAATGGACACTGCTTCGCCGTGGCGTAGCGCAAAGCCGCTCAGTTTCTCCAGCGCGTGGCCTACGGTGTGGCCCAGGTTGAGCACGGCGCGGCGTCCCTGCTCGAATGGATCCTGCTCAACAATGGCAATTTTGACACGAAGCGAATGCGCGATCCAGGCCACCCAGTCTCCTTGTGCCCTTGTCCCCTTGTCCCTCCCTCTTCTCTCCAGTTCGGCGAAGAGGTCTGGGTCGCCGATGATGCCGTGTTTGATCACCTCGGCCAGGCCGGAGCAGATCTCCTCGGCGGGCAGTGTCGCCAGCACAGCGGGGTCAACCACCACCAGTGCGGGCTGCTTAAACGCGCCGATGAGGTTCTTGCCCCGGGGAAGATCAACACCCGTCTTGCCGCCTACGCTGGCATCCACCATCGCCAGCAGAGTCGTGGGCACCTGGGCGAAGCGGACGCCCCGCATAAAGGTCGCCGCCGCAAAGCCTGCCACGTCGCCGGTCACGCCGCCGCCCAGCGAGAGCACAGTGCCACTGCGGTCCAACCCTCCGGTGAGAAACTGGTCGTAGAGTGCGGCGACGGTGGCGAGTCTCTTGTGCCGCTCCCCGTCGGGCATCGAACAGGCAAATGGTTGGAACCCTGCCGCCTGCAGAGCCACCTCGGCCTGTGCGCCATAGAGCGGCTCGACGACGGGGTTGGAGACGACGGCGACGCGCGACCCCTCGGGTGCGCCCGCCGCGCCTAGCACCCCACCGACGTGCGCCAGCAGCCCGTCGCCAATGTGGATTGGGTACTGACCGCCGGGGTAGCGGACGGGGAGGGTGATGACGCTGGCGATTTCGATCACCCGCGCAGCCACCTCTCCAACCGAAAGACCGACGGTATCAATCTGCCAGGGGATGGCGGCGTAGGCCTCATGGCGCGTCTTTAGCAGTCGTTCGATCTCGGCACGGGGATCGGCCACATCGAGCAGCGGCCTATCAGAGTCGCTCACGCTGTTCACCCGGCGCAGGATCTCGTCCACGCCGCAGATCAGGCAGACGATGGCGCCGCTTTTTATCATCAGCGCCCGGTTGGAGGGATCAACCATAGCCCCGCCGCCGGTAGCGATGACCAACCCTTGCTGTGCACTCAACTCCTCACAGAGCGCGGCCTCCTTATGCCGGAATGCCTCCTCCCCATCCTCGGCGAAGATGCGCGGGATGGACTTGCCCGCCCGCGCCTCAATCTCCGCGTCCATATCCACGAACGGACGCCCAATCCGCCGCGCGACCTCCCGCCCGACGGTGGTCTTGCCCGTGCCCATGAAGCCTGTAAGGATGATGTTCCTGGCAGGCAAAGACGACATATGTGACATTGAAGATCCCTCTCCTCACTTGGACCGCTTTTTGCCAAAGAAAGCCTGGTAGATGAACTCCCGCTCCGGCACCCTACGCTTCTCAAATTCTGCAAAAAGAGGCGCATCGTCGTACAATACAGCACGTTTCTCCAGTCTGTACTCTCCCCTTGCACACTCAAGAACGGCGAACCGGGCCACTGGCTTCTTGTGGCATCCCAATGCTCCCAGATTGACATACCTGGATTGGCCGACAATATCTGAGGCACGGTGGGTGTGACCATAAAACACGATGTCTGCCTGGTATCGTGCGAATATCGTGTCCAGATCGTCAGAGGTGGGATCGTTGAGGATGGGCACGAAGCCATCCGCTGTATCGGCAAGGGCGTAGTGAAGAAACGTCAAGCGCACACCTTCAAATTCCTCTTGGATGACGTAGGGCCATTGAGCAACAATGGCTCGTAGAGATGGATCAAGGCGAGAATGAACCCAGTATTGATGCGCCACTTCCCCGTCGCTCATCCAAGAGGGCTGATGGCTGGGCAAGCCGTGGACAAACCAGGAATCGTGATTGCCCATAATCAGACGAGTCCTGGGAGTGTTCAGTAGGAGATCGAGGGTCTCTGCCGGGTACGGACCAATAGCAATGGCATCCCCTGTGTGATAGATTGCATCGCATCCCTCTTGATGAATTGCCGTGAGGGCCACCCATAGCGCTGGGAGGTTGGCGTGCACGTCCGTCAGAACGGCGATTTTCATCTAACCCTCTCCCGCATCTCCGCCAGGCTGTCACCACCGAACTTCTCCAACATCGCATCCGCCAGCACCCAGGCGACCATGGCCTCACCGACGACGGACGCGGCAGGCACGGCGCAGACGTCCGAGCGTTGGTACTGCGTCTTGGCCGGTTCTCCCGTCGCCAGGTCAACCGAGCGCAACGGCGTGATGGTGGTCGGGATGGGTTTCATCGCCGCCCGCACCACAATGGGCTGTCCGTTGCTCATTCCCCCTTCAATACCCCCCGCGCGGTTTGAGGTGCGCACCACGTTCAGGATTTGGGATTTGGGATTTGGGATTCGGAACTCGTCGTGCACCTGTGTGCCGGGACGACGAGCGTTCTCGAACGCCGGGCCAATCTCGACACCTTTGATGGCAGGGATGGACGTCACCGCCGCCGCCAGCCGCGCATCAAGCCGCTGCTCCCAATGAACGTAACTCCCCAGGCCGACCGGGACGCCTGTAGCGACGACGATAAAGACGCCGCCGAGGGAGTCGCCCGCCTGGCGTGCCACGTCAATCGCTGCCCGCATCCGCGCGGCGGCATCCTCGTCGGGGCAGTGGACGTCGCTTGCTTCGGCTAGCGCCCAGAGTCCGGCTGGCGGCAGGGCGGGCATCGTCGCGACGACCCCACCGATCTCGACGACGTAACTGCCGATGACGATGTCAAAAGCAGCCAGAAGTTGTTTTGCCAGCGCACCGACCGCCACCCGTGCCGCTGTCTCCCGCGCGCTGGCCCGCTCCAGCACCGGTCGCGCATCGTCCAGGCCGTATTTGACCATCCCTGCGTAATCGGCGTGGCCGGGGCGCGGCACAGTCAGAGTCGGCAAGTCGCCCGCGGCCCAGCGGTCACGCCAATTGGCCCAGTCCCGATTCTCAATGCGCAGCGCGGCCGGCGCGCCCGTCGTCTGGCCTGCGATCACCCCGCCCAGGATCTCCACCCGGTCCCGCTCAATATTCATGCGTCCGCCGCGGCCATAGCCGCCCTGCCGGCGAGCCAGATCGCGGTTGATGGCCTCCACGTCTACCACAAGACCTGCAGGTAGCCCCTCCACGATGGCGGTCAGGCAGGGGCCGTGGGATTCACCGGCGGTTAGAAATCGTAACATCGTCACCTCCCCTGCAGCGCAGACACGTACCGTGCCACTGCAACCACCACCATCCCCACGACCACCGAGCCAAAGAGACTCTGTTTCTTCCAGGCCACCAGAAGCGTCGGGAAAGCAGCCCAAAAGAAAAGATTGCCTAAGCCAAGATTGATTTGATTGCCCTGGACGACTATTGACGGCAACAGCATCGCAGCGAGCACGGCCACGGGCACATAGCGTAACCACGCGACGGCGAGCGGGGGCAGAGATTTAGACGAAAGTAGCCAAACAGGCAAAAGGCGCGGGATGTACGTCACCAACGCCATGCCAAGAATGGTCAACAAGATCGTTTTTTGATCCATTCCTCAGACATCACTCCAATTGTTGCACCCACCAAAGTGGCGGCGATAACGTGCCACTGCTCTACGCCTATCAGCAGCAATCCCACCGCTAGTACACCTGTCAGGAGAGCGACGGCAATCTGAACGCGGTCTTTGATCTGTAAGACCAGGAGCGCGACAAACATCGCTGGCAATGCGTAATCCAGTGCGAATGGCTTGACGTCAGTGATCAACTGTCCCACCACAGTGCCGAGCCAGGTTCCGAAAATCCACGCCGCTTGTGCCGTCACGTTGATACCAAAGACCTCTGCTTTATTGAGCGGGCCAGACGACGTCAACAAACGCGCGGAGTGGATTGCAAATGACTCGTCGGTCAATTGGTGAGCGAAGGCAGCCAATTCAACCTTGCGCCATCGCCCAAGAAGCGGCGAGACCGCAGCCGACATCAACATGTGGCGCAGGTTGACCACAAATGTTGTGAGGATGACCGACAAAGCGGGCGCTCCGGCAGCGAACAGGCCGATGGCTATCAATTGTGACGACCCGGCGTACACGAGCATTGACATCAGCAGCGTGTTGAGGGCCGAAAGGCCGGCTTTTTGGGCCAGGACGCCGAACGCCAATCCAATCGGGATATAGCCGAGTACGATTGGGACAGCCTGTGCGACACCGGTCAGCCATCCCCGTTTGACTGCATCCTGGTTTTTGCGCATCTTTATCTCACTATCGTCCGCATCCGCGCGGCGGCCTCCCCGTCGGAGCAGCGCACGTCACTGACCTCGGCCAGCGCGCCCACCGCCACTCGTGCCGCTGTCTCCCGCGCACTGGCCCGCTCCAGCATCGGCCGCGTGTCGTCCAGGTCATACCTGATCATACCAACATAGTCGGCGTGACCTGGGCATGGCGGTCAGGAATCGCAACATAGTTATCTCCTTCTGCACCAGGGGACTTTACCTTTTCACCGCCCGCGCGCACAAAAATCCTGGCCGCCTGGATAACTCTTCGTAGCCTTGCGGTGCCTCTTGCTTATACTGTTCCGTTGGGATTGGTTCGAGTATGCGCTCTAACACAAAACCTGCCTCAAGAAGCGGGTTAATCACCGCGCCCAATGAACGCCTATAAGATGACACGCACACAGGGGTACCGAACCCTGTCCACTCGTAGTCAACCAACTCCGTTTTGAAGTAATTCCCCGTGCCACGAAGCATGAGTTCAGCAAAGGGATGACCGACAGAGAAGACCAACTTACCGGATGGACGCAACACTCTATAGAACTCCTTGAAGGTCTTGTGCCAATCTCTTACATAGTCCAATGCCAGTGTACTGAGCACAAGGTCAAAGGAGGAATCTTCCAAGAAATCGAGGGGCTGACCAAGGTCGGCCTGCAGGACTTTGGCCTTCGCATCTAGTCTCTCCTTAGCAAACTGAACCATCTTTGCACTAACATCAAATGCTACAACTTCAGCCCCATGATCCACAAGCCATTCGGCGTACACTCCCGGGCCGCAACCCACATCCAGAACCCGCTTTCCTTTGACGTCGGGTAACAGAGATAGCGTGGCAGGGCGTTCGTAGTACGCATTGTGTGGCTTCGTATCTATACGCGCTGCATAAGCCTCGGCTAGAGCCTCGTAGGCATCTAGGGCTATGGGTTTCTGACTCATG
>JAUWOI010000099.1 GCA_030612185.1 Anaerolineae bacterium | reverse complement strand
GTGCGGTTCGACTGCTTGAGATACTTCTGTGCCACACGCTGCACGTCCTCGACGGTGACGGCACTGAGGTTGGCGATGTAGTTCTCAAACCAGGTGTAGTCGGCGAAAACCTCGCTGAAACCCATCCACAGCGCCTGTGCGGTGACAGATTCGCTGGAGTAGGCGAACTGTGCCTTGGCTTGTTTGATCGCCTTGGCCAGTTCCTCCGGCGTAACCGGCTCGGCAGTCACACGTGCCAGTTCCGTATGTAGGGCCTCTTCTACCTCTGCCGGAGTACGGCCAGCGCGCACGACGGCTGAGAGACTGTAGACAAAGGGGGCGACAGTTGGGGGCAGAGAACCGGATATGCCTGCCGCCAGTTCTGTCGTCACCAACGCTTTGTAGAGGCGGCTGCTCTTGTTAGTCAGGCCGCCGCCGAAGAAGGTCATTCCGCTGGCCCCGGTGAGAGCGGCGTCGAGCGCGGTCAGGGCGAAGAAGTCAGGCCCGTGGACTGTGGGGGCGCGAAAAGCCATCTGGAGGTAAGCGACGTTGCCCTCTCCCTCGACAGTCACTCGTCGCTCTCCCCTCTGCGGGGGCTCGACGGCCGTCACCGGTGGGACGTCCGGGCCATTTGAGATAACGCCGAAGTGCTGCTCGACCAGTTGCAGCATTGCATCGGCGTCGAAGTCGCCCACCGCAACGGCCACCGCGTTGTTGGGTGCGTAATAGGTGCGGTAGTGTGCGTAGAGTTGGTCGCGGGTCATTGTCTCCAGGTCGCACATGTGGCCGACAGTGTCGGTGCCGTAGGGGTGGACGCGGAAGGCAGCCGCCATCAACTCTTCGTTGAGCAGAAACTCCGGGTTGTTTTCGGCCCCTTGTCGCTCACTGATGATGACGGTGCGTTCAGAGGCGGTCTCGTCAGGGTCGAAGAGTGAGTTGACCATTCGGTCGGCCTCGATGCGCAGCGCCAACTTTATGCGGTCGGCGGGCAGCGTGGCGAAGTAGGTGGTGAAGTCACACCAAGTCATACCGTTGAATGTACCCCCCTCGCGGGCGATGGCCTTTTCCGCCACGCCTTTGGGGAACGCCTGTGTCCCCTTGAAGAGCATGTGCTCGACCCAGTGAGAGCTGCCGGTAATGCCCAGGTGTTCGTTGCGACTCCCCACCCGATACCAGATCCAGAAACTGGCCACCGGGGCGGCGTGTGCCTCTTTGACCAGTACAGTCAGTTGGTTGGCCAGTTGAGTTTTGACAAAGCCATCCACTGCGAGAGTACTCTCGTGGCAGGTGGTTTTCTTCATAGTGTCTCCTGATTCTCGTAGCCCCGTCCCACGCCCCGGTAGTAGAATCCCAGTTCCTCCATCATTGCGGGGTCATAGATGTTGCGCCCATCTATAAGCACTGGTCCGTCCATCAAGTCCCGGATGCGGGCCAGGTCTAGTTGCTTGAACTCATTCCACTCGGTGACGACAACGAGCGCATCGCACCCCTCTGCCAGGGCGTAGGCGTTTTCGGCCAGTTCTACAGCGGGCACTTCTCGTGCAGCGACCTTCATCGCCACTGGATCGTAGGCCCGCACGTGGGCTCCCGCGGTCTGCAGCATACGGGCGATGTGGGCGGAAGGGGCTTCGCGCATATCGTCGGTGTTGGGCTTGAACGCTAGTCCCAGCAGTCCGATCGTCTTGCCCCGCAGGTTGCCCAGAGCCTGCTCAAGTTTGTGCACCACGGCCCGGCGCTGGTAAGAGTTGATCTCCATCACCGCGCGCAGCAACTGCGGGTGACGTCCTTTGATCTCGGCCATGTAAGCCAGCGCCTTGACGTCCTTGGGAAAACAACTCCCCCCGTATCCTACGCCAGCGTCGAGATGGGCATGGCCGATACGTTTATCGTAGCTCATCCCGGTGGCGACCTCCTTGACATCGGCCCCCAAGGCCTCGCAGACGGTGGCAATCTCGTTGATGAACGAGATGCGCGTGGCCAGGAAAGCGTTGGAGGCGTACTTGATCATCTCAGCCGTGCGCAGGTCGGTGGTCATGATGGTCGCGCGCAACGGGAGGTACAACTGAGCCACCTTTTCCGCGGCCTCCCGGTTTAGCGAGCCCAGCACAACCCGGTCAGGGTGCAGAAAGTCAGCGATGGCAGCGCCTTCACGCAGGAATTCAGGGTTGGAGACGACGGCGAAGTCCGCATCGCCGTTGCAATGCTCGCGGATGATGCCGGCCACCCAGTCGCCGGTTCCTACCGGGACGGTGGACTTATTGACGATGACCATTGAGTGGTCCATCACCTCGGCGATGGAACGGGCTGCCATGCGCACGTAGCGCAGGTCGGCCTCGCCGTCCACACCCTCCGGGGTGCCTACGGCGATGAACACAAATTCCGCCTCCTTCAGCCCCTCGACATACGAGGTGGTGAAACTGAGCCGGCCAGCCTGCACGTTGCGAGCCACCAGTTCCTCCAGGCCAGGCTCGTAGATGGGCATTACTCCTTGTTTCAGGCCCTCAATTTTCTGCTCGTTGATGTCTACACAGGCAACTCGGTTGCCCAGATCGGCGAGGCATGTCCCAGTGACCAGCCCCACATAGCCAGTGCCGACAACGGCAATGTTTTTCATGTCTTTTGTACACTCCTTTGTTTGATTTGAGTATCTGATTTGAGTCTCAATGATACCACAACTGACGATTTGTACCAAAGGGCTAGTGGCTACGACGCCGGAATGACAACCGGAGCGGAGTGCCGGGGAACTCGTAGGCTTCCCGCAACTGGTTTTCCAGGTAGCGCTCGTAACTGAAGTGCACCAGGCCAGGATCATTGACGTGGAAAACGAAGGTCGGCGGGTCCACTCCGGGCTGGCTGACATAGTATATCTTGAGCCGCTTGCCGCGCTTGCTGGGTGGAGCGTGGCGCGTCAGCGCGTCGCGCACCAGCCGGTTGAGTTCGCCGGTGGGGATGCGTCGCCATCTTGCAGCCTGTACAGCCAGCGCCGTCGGGATCACCTTGTGCACCCGTTGTCCTGTGAGCGCGGAGATAAAGAGCACGGGCACGTAGTCGAGGAAGCGGAGGGCCTCACGTACCCACCGGGTGTACTCCGCCATAGTGTCGCTGTCCTTCTCTACCGCATCCCACTTATTGATCAGCACCACCACGCTGGCCCACTCGTCGAGGATGAAACCAGCCACGTGTGTATCCTGGGCGGTGATGCCTTCAACGCCATCTATCATCAGCAACGCGACGTCGGCTCGCTGAATGGCTCGTAGCGCTCGCAGCACGCTATAGTGCTCCACTCCACGTTCGATCTTGCCCCGCCGCCGGATGCCGGCCGTGTCTATCAATGTGATGGGCGTGCTTCCCCCACCTTCGTCCCCCCCACCTGCCACGAGAGTACTCTCGCAGTGGATGGGGGGGAAAGAGGGGGGACTCCCTGAAGCGGAAGTGGGTTCTTTCCACTCCAGATATGTGTCAATGGCATCGCGGGTGGTGCCGGGAATCGGGCTGACGATGGCCCGCTCCTCACCGAGCAGTCTGTTCAGGAGCGATGACTTACCCACGTTGGGCCGGCCAACGATCGCGAGTTTGACCGTCTCGTCTACCTCCCGCGTCCCCTCCGAAGCGGGTGGGGGTAGTGCCGTGATCACGTCATCCAGCAGGTCGGCTACGCCGGTGCCGTGCAGAGCAGAGATGGGGTAAACCTCTCTCAGGCCCAGGGCGTAGAACTCCGACGCGGCCTGGCGTAGGCGGAGGTTATCGGCCTTGTTGGCGGTCAGAAAGACGGGGCAGCGGGAGCGGCGCAGAATGTCGGCCACCTCCTCGTCTGCGGGGGTGAGACCGCTGGCGATGTCGGTGATGAAGATGACAGCGTCGGCTCCCTGGATTGCCAGTTCGGCCTGGGCGCGCATCAAGGGAATATAGGGGGCGGAGTCCTGCGCCAACACCCGTTCGGGGCCGGGTCGCCTCCCGGCAACGACGGTCTCGGGCAGCACTTCGATACCGCCGGTGTCTACTACCGTGAAGGGGACGCCGTTCCATTCGGCAGGGGCCTGCAGCCGGTCACGGGTTGTACCCGGCTGGTCGTGTACTACCGCTATGCGTTGGCCAACGATGCGGTTGAAAAGAGTAGACTTACCCACGTTGGGCCGGCCCACGAGGGCCACAATCGGCCTGCTTATCAGTTGTTCATTAGTCATGGTTCAGTCGGTGTGGGGGTAGGTGCAGTGAAAATCTCCACTTGCACGGTGGCCGGAATGATGCTCTGGGCGGTCAATCCTTCCGGCACCACAATCTGTGGCTCGATCTGGTGCGTTCCGCGCGACAGGTCGAACAGGTCGAGGACAACGCGCACGTCGCTGGGCTCCAGTGTCTCTAGTAGAGGCAACGGGCCGCTCAGGATGACCTCGACGGTCTCCGGCGACACGGTGGCTGTGAGGCTCGGTCTCAGGCCCTGGAGTTCCGGCGCGATCTCCATCGTTAGACTGCTCTGAATGGCCTCGATGAAGACCCTCACCTCCACTTGTTGATCCGAGACAACCGCGACGTTCGAGGGTGTGTTCAGTGCTGGTCGAACAACCACGTCGGCCTGGGCTCCTTCCACGTCTATTGGTTCAGTTTCAATGTAGCCCGGAAGCGCCTTGATGACTTCAGGAGAACCGAAGACAGTGACCTCAGGGGGCTCGACGGAGATATTGATGACACGGTATCCGGGAGCGACCTGTCCTTCGAGGAGGACGACCTTGACCGCCAGAGAGTCGTAGTAACTCGACCGTTCGATGGGGATGCGCGCGTTGACCATCTCAGGCGTCAACGTGACGTGGGTGACTGGCTGTCCCTCACTGTCCTGTGGCTGCAACGGGAACTCTCCCTCGACGTCGGCGTTGGTTTCCTGCACGGAGACCGACGCGAAGGCTTCGACGACCTGGGCAACGTAGGTGCTGGGTCCGTTCACCAGTACCTCGCTCGGATCTATGGTTATTGCCTGCCTGAGATAGCCCAGGGTCGGTTTTCCCTCTATCTGTACGCGCACGGGTACAGAGCGCTCCATTTGGGCGTCCAATTCCAGAGTGACGTACTCGGGCTCGAAGAGCATCACCCGTGAGGGCTGTTTGTTCAGCGTCACCTGGACGGGTACCTGGTGGACCCCTGGTCCCAGGCCTGTCAGGCCAACGGTAGCGATGAAATCGTCGGCTTCGAGAGAATCCCAGACCGACTGGGGGGCGCGGATTGTAACTTGCACGTGCTCATCGAACTCATCTGTGATGAGCATCCCCTCCGGCGGCTTGGGCGACGCGATTGGGATGGGATGGGGATAGGGTTCCTCGATGGTACGATCCTCCTCTTCCATGGCCACGACCCAAGTCACCAAGGCCAGGATGAGCGCTAGTACCATCAAGGGCACACTACCTACTATCCAGCGGAGTATTGCTTTCACTTCTCACTCCTCCTCAGCATTTGCCGCGCCTGGGCGACCCACCGTGGCCACGCTCGCTCCAGCATAGGTTGATAGAAGGCGTGCAACACTGCTTTCAGCCGCTTGGTATTGAGATTGCGGATGATGCGACCGTTGTGAGTGATGGATATGGAACCGCGTTCCTCGGAGACGACGACGGCGATGGCATCGCTTTCCTCTGTCACGCCGATGGCTGCCCGGTGGCGCAGTCCTAATTCCCGATCTGCAAGGAAGGCGGTGGAGAGAGGGAGCACGCAAGCAGCAGCCAGTGCCCGTCCGTGCTGCACGATGACTGCTCCGTCGTGCAGCGTGGTGTGAGGATCGAAGATGGTCACCAGCAGTTCAGGAGTGATAGCGGCGTCGAGGAAGACACCGCTGTCTGCGAGTTCCTGCAAGCCCGTCTCACGTTCCAGAACAATGAGTGCGCCGTATCGCCGCCCGGACAGGGTGTTACACGCCTGTGTGATGGAAGCCAACGTCTGTTCGAGAATAGCGCGGCTGCCCGTTGTCCGGCCGAACAATGCCCCGGCCCGGCCCAGTCGTTCCAATGCCCGGCGCAACTCCGGCTGAAAGACAACGGGGATAGCCACGAGCAGTGCGGGGAGAGCCTTCTGCGTCAACCAGCCGAAAGCGCGCAAGCGTGCTACACCGCTTAGCAGGGTGACCAGGATGATGAGGAAGATCATACCACGCAGTAAGGGCACGGCCCGGGTGCCGCGTACCAGGTACAGGAGCCAGAAGAATATGAAGGCCACGAGTAGGATGTCGAGGGCGTCTATCCAGTCGAACCGCTGTACATACCATAGGAGATTGCCCACTATTCAAATCCCAAATCCCAAATCCCAAACCCCAAGTTCCAAGTCCCAACTTTCAGATGTAGTCACGCTCGCCAAGTTGCTCTAGCAGTTGTTGATAGGCCACGATGTTGGGTGGGCGGAGCGCAATTATGGCCCGGATGGTTGCCTGTGCATCTTCGTATCGCCCGGCCTCCACCTGCAGGTCTCCCAGTTTGTCCAGGTGCTCCAGCGCCTGCTGAACGTGACCAGCGTCAAGATGCGCCTGCGCCAGACGGGTGCGTAGCGGAATGCCATCAGGCTGTTTGCTGACCATGTCTTCCAGGATAGTGAAGATGCGCTGCGTCTTGTCGCTTTCGCGGTAGATTCTCAGGAGACCGTCAAGTTCGGCGATGGCCAGTTCGGACTGGTTGAAGCGATGGTAAAGTTCCATCAGCGTCAGGCGGGCCCGCTCATCGTCGGGAGCGATGTTGCGAATCTGTTCGTAGATTTCAATGGCGCGTTTCCAATCCACGCGCTGCATGTTAATGTCACCGATCTTGTGCAGGATACAAACTGCCCATCGGCGTTTCGAGTCACCCCGTGGCGCTAGCCGTAGCGCTTCCTGATACGTATCACGTGCCTGGTCCATCTGTGCCAGGTGGTAGTAACTATCGGCCAGGGTCAGGTAGTGCTCCAGCGCCTCGTCAATTTCTCCGTGGCTGATGAGCAGGTCAATTAACTTGGCCCGCACCACGGTGTCCATCGGCGCCAGTTTCAGGGTGTGCTGGTACACCGCCATTGCCTGGCGGACGTTGCCCTGTGTCCGGTAAGTGTCGGCGATGACGACGAACTTGGCCACTGCCTCGTTCACCTTCCCCATCGCTAGCAGTATCTGAGCCAGTTGCCGATGGATGGGCAGGTAGGTGGGGGCATGCTCCAGGGCGTAGTAACATTCTTCCAACGCAGCATAGAACATGCTGCGCTTGACATATTCCTGCGACAACGCTACCGACTCCAGGATACGATCTGAGCCTGGGATCGCCAGCATCTCGGCCAGGCTCAAGGCGGGTCCTTCCTCGCCCAGTGCGTCGAGCCGCCGACGTGCCTGAATGACCTTATCCTCCCATCCCTTCTCGCTGAGGAACTCGACCAGCGAGTTGGTGAACTCTAGTGCCTGTTCCTGCTCGCCCTTGGCGATGTAACTATCGGCCAGGCTCTCGTAGAGTTGGATCAAGTCGTCGGCTTGCTCAATCCGGACGGTGGCCAGGTCCACCATCTTGAGTACCTCGACGAAGTGGCTCAACGCCTCGTCAATGCGACCCCGGGCGCGGTAGCACTCGCCCAACGCGAAATGGCTGCCCAGCGCATACGCTGGATGGAAGACGGCCTTCTTGAACTGGACGATAGCAGCGTCGAAGCGCAGTTTTTCCTGGTAGAGCAAGCCGAGATTGAAGTGGACAGCGGGTTGCTCAACTCCTGCCCCAATCACCTCCTCATAAGCAGCGATTGCCTCCTCAATCTTCCCCCGGGTCTGGAAGTCAATCGCCCGGCCGATCAAGGTATCAATCTCCGCCTTGTCAAGTCGAGGCGCTACAGCGGGAGGTGCCGTTACTTTCTCCTCTTCAAAGACACTCTCGGCGAGGTCGGTGAGTGCCTTCTGACGGGTGATCTCAACGGGGCTCCCACGCTCCTCGACGGCCTCGGTCTCTGGCGTCGTCGAGAATTTCGGGGTGACGGGACCGGTCGGTTCCTCCATGATCGCAAGCGGTTCAGGCTCCTCTCTGGGAACCTCAGTCTCCGGTTCGACGGCGATCGGCTTTCCATAGCGCAGGTCATCAAGCGTAGCCAGTACCTCAGGGTTGTGCGGGGCCAATTTGAGAGCGTGGTTACAGATCTGGATGGCGTACTCACTCTGCCCCTTAGCCCGGTAGATACGCGCCAGGGCCAGACATTCCCTGGCCGCCTCACGTACCTGGCCATGGCGCTGGTAGTACTGAAGCAACTGCACGTGAGCCTGTAGGCAATCGGGCCAGGCGCGGGCGGCGTCCTGCCAGCGTTCCAGTGCCATGTGGGTGGCCTGTTGCTGGCTGAGATAGTGCTCGGCGGAAGCCATGTAGGCTTCAGCGGCCGCCTCCCCCTGGCCCAATCGCTCCCCTGTCTTGCCTATGTGCTCCAGAAGCGCGGGGTCATCCGGCGCAAGTTCACTGGCCTGTCGGTAGGCACCCAAGGCGGCCTCCAACTGGCCTGCGCCGGAGTAGGCCAATCCCAGTCCGGTGAGCGCACCGACGTGGTGAGGGAACACTGTCAGTGCACGCTGATAGGCCAAAATAGCCTGGTCCCAATTCCTGTCCCAGGCGGCATTGGCCCCGGCCTGCATCGCTTCTTCGAAGACTTTGCGTTTTCCTGGCATAGCCGTTAGTCGTTGATTGCTGGTTGCTGACTGCCGTCTGCTAACAGTCGAGTTAGAATAGCCTTTTGTGCATGCATGCGGTTCTCGGCCTGATCCCACAGCACCGAATGTGGGCCGTCGCAGACCCCGTCGGTGATCTCCTGCCCCCGGTGGGCCGGCAGGCAGTGCATGACGATGACATCGGGGCGCGCCTCGGCCACCAGCGCCTCGTTGATCTGGTAGGGAGCGAAGATGTGGCCGCGCTCCTCGGTTTCGGCCTCCTGGCCCATCGAGGCCCACACGTCGGTGTAGATCGCGTCGGCCCCGGCGACCGCTGCGTGAGGGTCATTGGTCGCCAGCAGGTGGCTGCCGCTGGCGGCGGCGAACCGCTGCCCCAGTGTCCACACGTCGGGGGGCAGTTCGTAGCCCGGCGGCCCGACGATGGTGAAGTCCATCCCCAAGAGGGTTGCACCGAAGAGCAGCGAAGTCGCTACGTTGTTCCCGTCGCCGACGAAGGTCAGTTTGCATCCCGACAGGTCCCGACCCTTATGTTCGATGATGGTGAGGAAATCGGCCAGGCCCTGGCATGGGTGGTTGTAATCGGAAAGGCCGTTGATGACGGGCACGCTAGAGTACTCTGCCAGTGTGAGCATGTCGGCGTGGCCGAAGACGCGCGCCATAATGCCGTTCACGTAGCGGGAGAGGACGCGCGCCACGTCGGGTACGCTTTCCCGTTTGCCCAGTTGGATCTCGAGGGGGGAAAGGTAGAGCGCCTGCCCGCCCAGGTGGATCATCCCCATCTCGAAGGAGATACGGGTGCGCAGGGAAGGTTTCTGGAAGAGCAGACCCAGAGTCTTGCCTTTGAGCAGGGGACGATTGCCGCTGGCCCTCCATTCCTCCTTTAGTTCAACTGCCAGAGTGAGTAGCCCGCGCAGTTCGTCGGGCGTCAGGTCTGCCAGACTGAGAAAGTGATCCATTTGTACCTCCGGATAGTGAAGTTTAGGGATAGTATACCACAAGAAGCAAGAGGTAGGAAGCAGGGGACGAGGGGCGAGGGGCAAGGGGCAGGGGACGAGGGCCGAGGGGCGAGGGGCACGGGGCGAGGGACGAGGGGCAGGGGGTGTCCTCAGGGAAGCCGATCACCTGTCCATAGCGGACCAGTTCCTTCTCCGGGACGTAGATCAGGGGGCGAATGATGGTCACAGCGCCGTCGAATAACTCGACGCGGGGGGCCATTGTCTCCAGTTTGCCGTTGAACATGAGGTTCAGGGGGCTTCAGGAGAAAGTGGGCAACACGGTTCAGAGATCAAAACGGGAATTGCTGCGTGACGGATCAGAGTCGTCACGTTAAAAACGTGACCTATCTTTTCAATAAATGGGGGTGAGGTGGAGGAACGCCAGCATCTTGCTGGCATCTAGCGACCAAGATGGTCGCGTTCCCCCAAGATATTGAGAAGATACAACGTGACCTACATTTTCGTTCTTGGTGGTGTGTAAGCACTCATGACAACTTCTCAAAAATTCGGGGAAAGAAAATTGGTCATTCGATCTCTCGTCCCTCATACTGTCGCTGGTAATACTCCTGGTAGTGCTCGCCACTCTTGATGGGCCGCCACCACCATTCGTTCTCGATGTACCAGCGCACTGTTTTCTCGATGGCCTCCTCACAGGTGTGGGCCGGCTCCCAACCCAATTCGCAAATCTTGATCACGTCGAGCGCGTAGCGCCGGTCGTGGCCGGGCCGGTCGCGCACCGGCTGGATGAGGCTTTCCGGTTTATTCAGCAACTTCAGGACTAGGTGGGTCATGTTCATGTTGCGCATCTCGGTGCCGGTGCCGACGTTGTAGATGCCGCCGATCTCTCCCTTGTGCAACACCAGGTCAATCGCCTCGCAGTGGTCCAGCACGTACTGGTAGTCGCGTACCTGCAGCCCATCGCCGTAAAGGGGCAGCGGCAGGTTGTCAATCGCGTTGGTGACGAAGAGCGGCACGACTTTTTCGGGGTACTGGTAGGGGCCGATGTTGTTCGCGCCCCGGGTGATGGTGACCGGCAGGCCGTAGGTGACGTGGTAGGCGTTGATTATCAGGTCGGCGCTGGCCTTGCTGGCGGCGTAAGGGCTGCGCGGAGCGACGGAATCGGTCTCTTTGGATGCGCCTTCCGGTACGTGGCCGTAGACTTCGTCAGTGCTCACCTGGTGCAAACGCTCCAGCCCGAACTCGCGAGCCGCCTCCAACAAGACGTAGGTGCCGTAGACGTCGGTCTTGATAAAGGCGTCGGGGTCCAAAATGGATCTATCTACATGTGATTCGGCAGCGAAATTCACAACGGTGTCCACGTCGTAGGTGCGGATTGTCTCTCGCACCTTCGCCGCGTCGCAGATGTCGCCCCGCACGAAAGCGTAAC
>JAUWOI010000272.1 GCA_030612185.1 Anaerolineae bacterium | reverse complement strand
ATCAGTTAGCTTGAACAAGGTAAATTTCAACAAGTAGGCGTTTTCAACATTTTCTATTGCAATTTCTGTCAAAATAATGCCAAAAAACGCCCTTTTAGGCAAGAATTCGCGAAAGTCGTTTTAATTTCAGCGAATGGACAGGTATCAGGATGACCAGATAGCATATTGTGAGTTTGCGATTGTTCATGCCTTGCCTCCTTTTGTCAACTGTGGCCATTGCGCGGCTAACTATTGATTCTGCGGACTTTTCCTTGCGTAATACCCCGTGTGGTGTGTTTATGCGAGCGTTCTGTTGCACAAAACCCCTCTATGGCAGTTTATTCGGACTTTTTCCCATATATCCCCCCCTCTCGATGTTTTGTCCGCATAAAACACTCGCCATAATCGGACAGAGTGTGTAAAATGGGTTCTGCCAATGTGAACCAGTTGATAGTGGTCACGTTCCGTGTCAAAGATGATTTGGAGTTCAACTTTGCCGTACAGTGTAACATAGAACGGAGTGAATTGCAAAAACGCAAGTCACAACTCGACAATGAGACCCTCGTGAGGCCGGAGTTCGAGTTTGGATAACGGTACTTTTTCCTCCCGATCCAGGTCGGAGGCTACCACTCCCCTGACCGGTGTGGGGCTCCTCGGGGTTACCCAGTTGACTGTTGCGGAGCCACGCTCCGGTTAGGTTGGAGGCTCTCTCCCGGTGGGGGCTTTGGGTGTTGCTGCCTGCGGCTACCATCAGACAGCCGCCCCACTCACCATTTTGGTTACGGCCTATCAGCCTCTTTGGCCGCTTCCGACTCACGGGATGTATACCTCTTCACATATGTTCAACCTTCCGGTGCTTCCCTGGACCGCCCCCGCCTCGAGGCTAGCAGGTTATGGCCGTCGTCCCCAGGGCTTCGCACAAAGCCGTTGCCAGCGATGCACGCCTGGGTAGGGACACCTGAACACCACAGGGCCTACCTTTCGTAGTACTCCATCAACAATCCTTTCCTGGTCGCACATAGCGTGGTCGGGTGCAACCGCTTGTTGGGCGGCTGCCCTTACTGCCTATACCCCTGCCACTATCCGCAACTCCCCGTACAACTCTGCCAAATCTTTCAACTGATAATGCGCGTTGATTCCACTGGGATTCGGTAACACCCATAGTCTCGAACCCGATGCCCTCACAGCCTGTGCTCCCACAGCAACCTTACGGTATCCAAATGCCTTACGATATGCCACAATCCCCAAGATCGCCACAATCTTCGGCTGATATTGCTGTGCCTTCTCCTCCAACCGTTTCCGCCCTTCAATCAACTCTTCCCGGCTCAATTCTTTTGCCGTCGCCGTTCCACGCTCTACGAAATTTGTGAGACCCACCCCTCTCTCTAATAGACTGTAATCTTCAAATGGCGAAAGTAACCGCGCAGTAAATCCTGCCAAATAGATCACTCGCCAGAATCGATTCCCCGGTCGTGCAAAGTGATGCCCGACAGCTGCTGAGTATAAACCAGGGTTTATGCCGCAGAACAACACCCTCAACCCTGGCCCAATCACGTCCGGAAGAGTTCGCCCCTTTGCTGCTAGAACCTCTTCCCTTGCTGGTTTACGCACCACTATGTTTCCTTACTCAAGCACTTCGCCTTCTTCTACTCGCTGCATCTAATCAAAGAATGCATCAGGGCGTAATAGGTCTCTTATTATCTTCCTCTATCAGGCCGACTAGGTACTCAAAGTCCTCCACAAGACTCTCGCTGTGGCCTTTGAACCAGACTTCATAGCCCAGGTACCAGGGGTACCTGCGTATCAAACTAAACAAGAAATCAAAAGCTGCTTCGATCTCATCCTGATGAAGTAGCGGCGCGCTCAAGAGAGAGACCGGGTTATTAACCAACTTCCTATCAAGGTGAGCGACTACGGTGTTTCGGTATGACTTGAGCTTTTCTATGACTGGCCCTAGAGATTCAAGTCGCTCCTTATCCTGAGAAACGTGTTGTAGAAGGTTCTGGTCTAACATCCGCAGCGTGAGAGCAGAAGTCCTTGATATACCTGCCACACTCTTAGGGTCTGTGATTCCTGTGAACTTCATAGTTTTGCAGGCAAGGCTCTCAAATATCCGCAATAGATAGACGACGTTGGCGGTCTTGTACCTTTTGTTCTCGGAGAGCAGGTTTGTGAGGATGAGAACTACCGAGTTCTCACAAGATACACGAGTAGTTACCAGGAAGTAGTAGACGCAGTTGATTCGCTTGTTTGCATAGGCTTGCTGAATCTCATTGACGATGTGATAGCACCTCCACGCCTGTAGCAACTCTGTGGTCAGCAAGTCCAACGTTTCGTGAATTCTTTGCGCTTCCCTGACGATCTCTTCAATTACCTTATAGATTTTTCCGTCTGGTTGACCCACGACTGATCCTTGTACAAGTTGCAGCGCCCAACGGCAAATCTCACCCGCCGCGCGGATGCGGCGTGAGCAACTTCGCTAGAAAGTACACTGAAGGCGCATGAGGCCGCCGATTTGCGCGCGCGTAGCGCGGTCGGGTGCAGCGAGTGGTTATGCGGCCCCTGGCAAGAGACCGACTGACCGGCGAAACTCTTCCTATGTCCACGAAAAATCTAGCGGAAGGACAAGGGCTTCGTCATCACTCTTTTGTCAGTGGTGCTTAAAGATGACGGGTAGGAACACATCATAGTTTCTGACGTGGATTGGCTTAAAGGCTTTGTTGTTATCCTCATTGGTTTCAGCTACCCGATCGGTCGGGTCGAGAATCACGTACAAGTCTACGTTCCCGCCAAACCCTGTTGTGTCCCAGTCCAGGGTGCCAATTGCCATGCTGTTGGGCGGGATGGCCGGTAGAAAGTCGGCTCCCAGGTAGACCCCATCAGCTTCAGGGTCGCCGGCAAAAAAGGCAGCGATGATGCTCGTCGCGGTGAATATCTCAGGGTTGGAGGCCACAGCCTGAACAGTGACGTGGTCGCCTTCGTCGGGAGCAGGATTGCTAAAGCTGATATCGGCTGCCGCCAGGGTTACGTCCGGCGGGGCGGATGGCGCGTACAGGTTGGTCAGCAGCACTTGTCCCGCCGTGCTGAGGTAGACCCTGACCGGCACGTCCATCACGCCCGCCGGAGGCGAGCCTTGATCGGCCCAGTACTGGTTGAAATCTGCGGCCAGGTCGGGGCTGGACAGGGTGACGGGGCCGGTGATGGATTGCGTGGCCTGCCAGTCCCAGGAGCCGTCGTCGCCGACGTCCAACGTAAAGGTGATGGAACCGGAGCCGACCTCGCTGACCAGGGCGTCCAGCGTGACGCTGTCGAATGCGCCAGCGGGGATGCGCAACATAGTATCCCAGTTCCCCGCGCTGCCAAAGGCGTGACGGCGACCATACTGCACTTTGTAGGTGCGCCCACCGGTGAAGGATTCCGGCATGTTGATGCGGGCCGTAGTGTAAGGGGGGGATTCGACCTGCTCGACGATGTAGCAGTCCAGTTTCTGAGTGCTGGCAGACGGGTTGGTACTACCGGAAAGGGAATCGCAGTATTCGATGCGGATACGGCCCACGCCGCCAGCACCGCCGTCGTTATTACTTCCAGGTCGACCAGTCCCTCCACTCCCCCCCATCGCCGTGATCCCTGACGCTCCTATCACACCTGATCCTATCTTGAGAAGAATCGAACCTCCTGCTCCTCCTCCACCTCCACCAGCAGAGTCATCTCCTGATAACCTAGCACCGCCAGCACTACCAGCCGACACTAGAGAGGAAGTTTCATTGAGTGTGAGATTTTGAGTTGTTATGAAAATGATTCCCCCAGATTTGCCACCTGTACCGCCGCCTGTCTCTCTTCTATAACCACCGCCTCCTCCAGCCCCACCAAACAAAAGTGTTGTCAGATCTGCACTTCCACCAACACTACCTCCAGCACCTCCACCTCTAGCACCAGGTTGTCCTGTTACTCCCACAGTTCCAAGTCCACCACCACCACCTCCTCCCGCTGCAGCGCCGTCTCCCAATGCTCCGCCACCGCCACCCGTACCATTTGCTGAGGTAGAATTAGTACCATCACCAGTTGCGGAATCTCCTTGTTCGGCAGCCGCACTACCCGATGTAGCACCCCCTGCAAATCCCTTTCCAGTCACATCAATAGATCCGCCAATTTCCACTGTCGCTGTCCCGCTTGCCCTGAAGGCGACAACTCCACCAGTGTTCCCATCCCAAACTCGTGCTGTCAATATACCCCCATTCTGCACCGTCACATTTTGGTAGTGGGATACGCGAATCACTTGTGCTTTGGAGTTACCGCCCACAGTGTATGCATTCGTTAGGGCCTTTTGTAGTGTCAGCGTGTTGCCGCTAGCGACGGCAACCGTACCAAATTCATAGTCCCCACCTCCCGTGCCCTGCATTTGAATCACCAACACCTCATCTCCGACGCTGAAACCAGAGGCTGAAGCCACGTAGACGTTCGCTTGCCCTGCCGACGATGTGCTGCTCAGTTGGGTGCGTACATCGTCCACGTACATTGTGTTTCCAGAAGCCACAGTCAGGTCGCCATCGCTGCCATCGCCAAACATCCCAAAGGATGCAGTACCTTCGCCACCGAAGGAAGTAGCATACTTCCCCACGCCCCCCAACGTCCCGCCAGTCTGACTATAAACCTTGACCGGATGTAAACTCTCCGGGTCAGGCCCCAGGCTGTGGGTGAACGTGATCCACTCGCCCGCGTTGTGGTCTCCGGGGATGACCACGTCCAGGTCCAGCGGGCGGTCGTCGTGGGCCTGCGCGCTGGGCGCGGCGTCGGTGATTGCGCCTGTCACCTGGATGGTGGTTTCCGGGCTGTCCGGGTCGCTGGTACGGATGGTGACCGTCTCGCTGTACGGGCCGGTGGGCAGGCCAGTTGTGTCCAGCGTAATGTCGTAGGTCTCCACATCGGCGGGGCTGACGCGCCGTTGGCCTTGCTGGATGTCTAGCTCTGTAGGCACGTTCACATAGGTCAGTAAGTCGAGGAAGCCAGTATTGGCCAGAGTCAACGAGTGCTCCAGCACCGCGCCTTGCGTGACGGTACCCAAGTTCCACGTCAAGCCCGATACGTGCGCTTCCGGGATTGCGTCGGCCTGGAAGGTATTCAGCGGTCGGGCAGCGGAGTCGATAATGTTCCCCTGGACGTCGGTCCAAAAGGCAATCAAGATGTTGTCGGCCTCGGCATCGTAGGTCTGCGAAAAGACGGACGTTGACCACTCGACCGGATAAACCGTCGGGCCGGGCTGCATGGTCATAGTGTAGGGCAGTTCGGCGACCAGTTCGCCGTCGGCGATAAAGTTCAGATACAGATGAGCGTTTTCAATTTGCTGCGGGTGTGGGCTGTTGACGACGAAATAAGTGGTATTGCTGCCGGTGGCGTCAACCGCGCCCGTTGTGACGATTGCCACCCTCACGTCGGGGAGCATTTGGCCGCTGTAGGCGCTCAGGTCTTCCGAGAGGCTGGCGAGTTCCACTGGGGTGATGAACTTGTGGCTGCCCTGCGGGTCCGAGTAGCTGACGACAATGACCGGCTCGGTGTATGGTTCGCTCTCGACGGTAAAAGTGAACGTATCGCGGGGAGTCAGTGCCTGCACGGTGAAAGACTCACCCGCCAGGGCTGTGCCGGTGTCAAAACCCAGTTGCAGGCCGTGAGCCACGTCCACCGGCAGAGGGGCGTGGTAGCTGCCGCCCAGGTCGAGCGTACCGGTGCCGCCCAGATCATCGGTCCAGGTCAGGGCAGTGCTGCTCTGCCCGACCACACCGGGCGTGCTGACGGTAGAGGTGTAGATGCGGTCGGCGTCTCCGGCATAGTTGCCGGCGGCGTAGGGATCGGCGGTGCTGTTGGCCCAATCCGTCAGGTCGGGGGACAGAACCAGGCTGCCCACGGCGACCTGATGGTCAGGACGGACGCGCCCGTTGCCGCCGACGGTGTTGTTGCCGATGGTCACGGTGTCATCAGGGGCATACATCACGGCGTCAATGCCGTAGGCGTCGAACGTACCGAAATTGGCGAGCTTGAGCAGTACGGTGATAACGTCGCCCTCGCGGGTAGCCGTGTAACCGGCCAGCACCTCGGGCTGGGGGTGAATTTCGGGCCGGAATTGGGCGCTGTCGGAATCAATGCCGCAGTACGGTTGGTCGGAGTCTCCTGACGGCAGGGTGCAGTAGTGTTTCATCTCGACGCGGTCCTGGTAACCGTCGCGGTCGGAGTCACGATTAAAGCGGAACAGGATAGCCCCGCCGGCCTGGGCAGGCAGCTCGTGGAGGAGTGTA
>JAUWOI010000261.1 GCA_030612185.1 Anaerolineae bacterium | reverse complement strand
GCCACCGCCATAACGCATGCCCCTCTGTAGCACGCCGCCCCCACCGCCAGAACTACAGAGGAGCCGAACGAGAGGGCCAGCAACGCGGCCAGAATCGAGGCCACGACCGAGGCCGCCCCGTTGACCCCCCAGGCCCAGGTGACGAGGGCCGGGCCTTTTCGCTCCAGCAGCGCCAGACCCTTTGGGAAGGGCATCCCCATCAGCAACCCCGGCGGGGCCAACGCTACTACTGTGATGATCAGCCGGCCCCAAAACGGCGCGGCCAACGTTATATCAAAGAGGGCCGGCAAGCCCAGCGCGTAGACCACAACGAGCACTGGCAACATGATCAGCACCAACCACAGTGGCACGCGGCGCGAGAGCAGACTCCCCAGCCCGGAAAACAAGAGCAGTGTGAAGAGCACCGTCGCCATCGCGTAGGCTGGATGACCGAGGAAGAGAATGAACCGCTGCAGGAGGGGAATCTCCACGCACAGGTACCCCAGCCCTAGCAGCGCAAAGTATCCCAGTGTTGCACCCAATGGTCCTTCGTGCTCCACCCTTTCTCGTCTGCGTACCGCCAGCGGCAGCAGGATCAGCGTCCCGGCCGCGACCACTGCCAATGCCAGCAGTGCTAGAAGCACGAAGTAACCTGCGCCTCCGAATGGTTGCCAGGTGTGACCGGCCATCGCCAGCACCTCCGGCGCCTGCCGCCACTTGAAAAAGTGGCCGAAGAAAGGCTGATCATCGTCGGGTGGCTTGACGTCGAAAGGGTAAGCCCGATACCAGGCATCCCTGTCGTTCGTTTCCAGTAATCTGGTGCAGGCGTGGTAATAGTCCGGTTCCGGCAGCACGTTGTAATGGTTTGCCTCGTCAGGGCGCATGTCGGGGAGGTAGACGAGGTCAAAGGCACGCGGGGCAGCGAAGGCGCGGATGGCCTCCAGTTCTTCTCCTGTGAACGCACCACGCCGTACCAGGATGAGCATCTGCTGGTAACTGCGCAGCGCAACGACGCTGGCCTTCGAGTCGCCCCCGGTCCGCTCGACCGCCTCCATCGCCAGCGCGAAGGCCCGGATTGCCTCGGAGGGGGGCACCTGCAGCCAGCGTGTCACCACCAGCAGACCGCCCTCGTCAAGCCGCGCCAGGTAATCGGCGAAGGCCTGGATGGTGTAGCGGTAATCCTCGGCCAGACTGTACGCGCCAGAGGTGACGGTACGCTGCGGCGCGGTCAGCGAGAGTTTCACCACATCATATCGCTCCTGCACTCGCCGCGCGTAGGCTCGCCCCTCCTCCAACGCGACCGTCACGCGAGGGTCGTCGTACAAATCACCAGCCCATTCCCCCTGTGCTCGCACTGCTTCGACGATGAGCGGGTTCGCCTCCACCGCCGTGACCGCCTGCGCCCCCTCCGCCAGCGCGACCAGTACGTCGAAGCCGCCATGGGGCTCCAGCACCAGCGTGTGAGCGCCGGGCCGAAGACGGTACGGGAGCGCGGTCAGCAGGCAGTCGGTGAACTCCAGAGTCGTGAAGCCGGGCGAGACGTGACTGATGGGGCTCAGGTCGTCGCCGTCCACCGTGAGGCCCAGTTGAGACGGTGGCTGGCCGGGACATACAAACCCACGCCCGGGCAGGCTGCGGATGCTCGTGGAACTCACGACGTCCACCCGCGAAAAGCCGTTCCAGCGCCGGAAGATCAACTCTGCATCGGGGTAGAGGAGGGCATAACTGAGGCTTTTGTAGGGGGAGAGCCGGATTTCGAGGAAAGATGGTGGGCGCAGTGCGGCGAGAATGAGGACTATGGCAAACGCCGCTTGCGTGAAACGTGAAACGTGAAACGTGAAGCGTGAAACGTGATGCTGGATGCTGGATGCTGGATGCTGGAAGATGAGGGCGGCCAGGATGCCTAAGGCAGCGGAAAGGAGCACTGTGCCCTCGCCTCCCACCAATGACGGGGCGACGACGGCCAAAAGGCAGCCAGCGGCTGAGCCGGCCAGATTGGCTGCGTAGGTGCGGTTGGCCATTTCGGGCTGTGCCGCTAACAACAGACCGACGGCCGTGCCGCTACAAAAGAAAGGGATCGCGAGCGCGACGTAGTGCAGGGCCAGTATGACCCCTTGTTGCCGGTCGTGCGCGATGCGGAAGGAATCGAAAGGGATGTAGAGGGTGAGCGCGTAGGAGCCGATGGCCGTGAGTGCGAATCCCCAACTCAACAGGTCCAATGTGCGGGCTGAGTCGCGCTCCTTCAGGCTAGGGAAAAGGGTGAGGAAGGTGCCACTGGCTCCAAAGCCCAGCAGCGCCAGGCTGACGATCATAAAGGCGAAGTGGTAGAACTGGGTGACGGAGAAGATGCGTGTGAGGTTGACCTCGAAGGTGAGCGTGGCCGCCGAAAGGAGGAAAAGCCCCGCGTAAATGGTCATCTCTTTGCTCCTGGGTAACCACTTAGCCATAAGGTGCAACGCACTTATTTCTTGCCACTTCAGCGATTTCGTCCAGCAGCCTGCCACGAGTACTCGCAGTGGATTGCACCGTAGAACAGGCAAATTTGTAGTAAAAGGGCGTTGCACCTGAGTAGTAACGCTCCTGGCTCTATTGTACCCGAGACTAACGGTCTGGGCCAGCGGGCAAGAGGTGGGCGATTTGGTCAGTGATTAGGACTCAATGGCGAATCCCGAATTGCGCACTACGCATCACGTTTCACGTTTCGTGTTCAGATCATCGCCTGTGGGCGCAGGGCTGTCCGGATCTCGCGCACTAACTGGGGCGTGTCAATATCCTTGAGAATGTAGCGCACGGCGCCCAAACGACGAGCCTCCGTTTGCTCCTTAGCGTCGGGGTAAGAGGTGAGGACGACGACGCTGGTGAAGGGGCACTGTTCGGTCAGGCAATGCAGTGCATCCAACCCATGCCCGTCGGCACGCTTGGTCTCCAGCAACACGACGTCGGGCTTTAACCTCACCGCCTCTCGCAGGCCAGTCTTCCAGCAATCGGTGCAGCCGACGATCTCGACTCCGCCTACGGCGTGCAGTCGAGCCTCAAGTGCCTCTCGCACGGCGCCGTGGTCGTCAATGATGAGCAATCGCATCGCTGCCATCTTCTAATCAATCCGGGTCTGTCCTTGCCGATTGTCACCAGTATAGCGGAACCACTGTGCGGGTGTTAGTGTCATCCATCCCCGATTTCCCCTGACGTTTGTACCGAACCACAGCGCAGGTTGACGGCCTCCCTGCTCTGTGGTATCCTTCCCACCGATGGACGATAAGGAACAGATCAAAGCGGTGGGCCTGCTCTCGGGCGGGCTCGATAGCATCCTGGCTGTCCGGATCATGCTTGAGCAGGGGGTCGAGGTCACTGCGCTGCATTTCCGCACTGGCTTCTCCTTTGCTGAGCGGAAGCGCGTGGTCGGACGCGGGCCGGCCGGGCCTTCCGACGCTGAGCGAGCGGTTGCGATGCTCGGAGTGGGCCTGGAGGTGATTGACGTCTCTGATGAGTACCTCCCGTTGGTGCTCCACCCTCGCTACGGGTATGGATCGGGGATGAATCCCTGCGTGGACTGCCGCATCTTCCTGCTGCGCAAGGCGAAGGCCTGGATGGAGACCCACGATTACAACTTCGTTTTCACCGGTGAGGTGGTCGGCCAACGACCCAAGAGCCAGATGCGACCCACGCTCAACGTCGTCGAGCGCGAAAGTGACCTGCGGGGCTACTTGCTCCGGCCGCTCTCTGCCAAACTTCTCAAGCCGACTGTGCCGGAACAGCGGGGCTGGGTGGAGCGAGAGAGACTGTACGCCATCAGCGGGAGAGGCCGTAAGAAGCAGATACGCCTGGCAGAGCAGTTCGGCATCACCGACTACCCGCAGCCCTCCGGTGGCTGTTGTTATCTGATTGACCGGACCTATTCCCGTCGCCTGCGCGATTTTCTGACTCACGAGGGAGATGAGGCGCTACTCCGCGCGCAGGCGCAACTCCTGGCAGTGGGACGGCATCTGCGCCTGCCCTCCGGGCGCAGGGTGGTTGTAGGGCGTCACGAGCGGGAGAACGAGTACCTGGCAACCTGCGGTGTGGAGGGGGTCCTGCTGACGACGGTGGATCACCCCGGCCCGACGACGCTGGTGCTGGGCGGACCGGTGCGGGAGGAGATCGAACTTGCGGCGCGAGTCACCGCCGGCTATTCCGATGGCAAACGGGAGCCCGCCGTGCGCGTCGAGGTGCGACCCGATAGTGGGCAGGAAGCAGGAGGCAAGATGCAGGAGGCAGGATACGAGGTGCTGACGGTTGAGCCGATGGCGCTAGGGGAGATGCAGGCGCTGATGGTGTGATGAGCGCCACGCTCGGCGTTGCGGGCGTGTTCCTGCTCTACGCCATCCTGCGCCTCCTGACGGCGGAGACGTCGGACATCGGACTTCCTCTTTGCCAGAAGGCCCCGACCTACCAGCGAGGCTTCTGGTCCCTGGTGACTACCGCTCTGCTGACTTGCCCTCAACAGCGGGATGAAGTATAATTTGACCTGTTCCGTGGCGTAGTGCAGGTGGCAAAGGGAAGGAAGAGTGCAGCAGGTGGTACCAGTCTACACCATCTTGCTCGTGGAGGGCAGGAAACCCGCGGCAGAGCATCTAACCCCAATCCTTAATGATCAAGGATACAATGTCGTCACGGCCCGCACGCGAAGGGAGGCGTGGGCCAAGGTACAGGAGGTTCACCCTGTAGCGATTGTACTAGATTCTCCTTCGCTACGCTTCAGTAGCCATCGTTTCTGCAACGCTTTGCGGGATGCCGCCCTCGAAATCCCGGTGTTGGTATTGCTGCCGGAGGGTAAGAAGATTGACCGCAGCATAGGCGCACGTGCATATCTGCGCCATCCCTTTTTCGCTAAAAAACTGGTCAACCGAGTGGCCCTGCTGCTGCCTGCACCCGGCGGCGAGATACTCCAGGTCGGCGACGTGATCCTCAACGTCGAGCAGCGTTGCGCTATCCGTGGCAAGCATGAAAGCAGGCTTACCCCCAAGCAGGCCCGGCTCCTCGAAGTCTTTATGCGTCACCCAAGCGAGATTTTGACCCGCATCTTCTTGATGAGGCAGGTGTGGGATACCGACTATATGGGTGATACCCGCACTCTCGATGTCCACATCCACTGGGTGCGCAAAGCAATTGAGGAAGACCCTGGGTCACCGGTCTACCTGCGCACGGTCCGCCGGGTGGGCTACCGTTTCCAGGCACCAGAAGAGAAATAGGCGCGCGGCGGATTTGCTCAAATCCCACTTTATGGTACAATCATATAGGGTCAATCCCAATACACACGCCTCCTGACCGGCGAGATTGTGCCGGGCGGACAGCCAGCCCGGTCTCTCAACGGAATGATGAAGGCGGAGGAAAATAACGATAAAAGGAGGTTCCTCTATGGCTGTCGTTTCTATGAAGGCGCTCTTGGAAAGTGGAGTGCACTTCGGTCATCGCACCCGGCGCTGGAATCCGAAGATGAAGCCTTACATCTTCACTGAGCGCAACAGGGTGCATATCATAGACCTGCAGCAGACCATTACCGCGCTTGGCAGGGTTTACGAACTGATCCGGGACACCGTTGCCGCCGAGGGGACAGTGCTTTTTGTGGGCACGAAGCGGCAGGCTCAGGAGACTATCGCTTATGAGGCACAGCGCTGTGAGATGCCATACGTCAACCTGCGCTGGCTGGGTGGTACGTTGACCAACTGGCGCACCATCCGGCAGCGCATTGACTATCTGCTTGATCTAGAGGCCCGCCGTGACCGGGGTGATTTCGATCGTCTGACGAAGAAAGAGGCCCTGGGTCTGCAACGCCAGATCAAAAAACACAATAACCGGCTGGGGGGCATCAAAGAAATGCGCGATATCCCCGACCTGATCTACATAGTGGACGTGCGGCGGGAGATCACCGCAGTAAAAGAGGCCAATAAGCTGGATATTCCCATCGTCGCTATAGTGGACACCAACTGTGATCCCGATCCAATTGACCACGTGATACCGGCCAACGACGACGCTATCCGCGCCATCAAGTTGATTACCTCGAAAATGGCCGACGCTGTGTTGGAGGGAGTTGCACAACAGAAAGCCTACGAACCGGAGAAATCTGCAGTTGAGGAGTTCGAGGTTAAAGACGAGAAGTATCTTAGTGCCGCTACCCTGGCCCGCTTGAAGGAATTGACGTTCGAGGAGGGGGAGAAAGTACAAGCGGAGTCTGTTGTGGAGGCAGCGCAGACTGAGGAACCAGGCGAGGTGGTTGAGAAGCCGAGCGAACTGGCCGGGGAAGTAGTAGAGGACAGGGAAGTAGTAGAGGAGCCGGTGGCAGAGAGTGTGACGGGTTGAGGGGCACGAGGGGGAACTGGATGTCTGATGTTTCTCTCTGAGGCTTCTTTGTGCTGGCGCTCGCAGATGTACAACAACGAGGAGAACTGAACTTGGAAATCACCGCTGCAATGGTCAAGGAGTTACG
>JAUWOI010000186.1 GCA_030612185.1 Anaerolineae bacterium | reverse complement strand
TGTATATCACAGGCCTAACAGGCCCCGGCGGAAGAAAGACGTTCTGTGCCGGGGCGGCGCCTTCTGGGTGCGGGAAAACCACGACGGCTATGGTCGGCACAGATTTCATCGGCGATGACCTGGCCCAGTTGTGGATCGCTGGAGACGGGACGTTACGAGCCATCAACCCGGAGAAGGGTATCTTTGGGATCGTGCAGAACGTGAACCGCGAAGGCGACCCGTACCTGATGAAACGCTTGCGCGAAGAAGGCGCAGAAGTGATCTGGACGAACGTGCTAATTGACGAAAACAACGTGCCGCACTGGGTCGGGAACGGAGAGCAACATCCGCAAAAGGGTTTCAACTTTCAGGGCGAATGGTGGGCCGGCAAGACGGATGAAAATGGCCAGCCCATTCCACTCTCTAATCCAAATGCCCGCTGTACAATTGACAATAAATTCATTGGGAACTACAATGAAGCCGCAGCCGAGGACCCGTGCGGGGTGGAGGTTAAAGTAATCACGTACAGCGGACGCGACAGCGACACAATGCCCCCGGTCTGGGTGGCCAAGAATCCCGATCATGGAGTTGTCATCGGGGCCTCGGTTCTCTCGGCGGCAACCGCGACGGAGGTGGGGGCCACGGGTGTCAGGCGCCAGCCCTGGGCCAACGAGCCGTTTATCCCCGGGCCTCTAGCCGACTATATGGATGCGCAATTTGTCTTTTTCAACTCCGACAAATTAAAGAGCAAACCCATCATGGCCGGGTTGAACTATTTTCTGACACACGGCGCTCGGGGCGGGGAGGGGGATGGCCTGCTGGGCAAAAAGCGCGACGTAAAAGTGTGGCTGGGCTGGCTTGAACTGCGGGTGCACAGAGACGTCGGTGCGATTGAAACGCCCATCGGATTTATTCCGAAATACGAGGATCTCAAAGAGTTGTTCGCCGGGATCGGCAAAGAGTATCCGCAGGAACTCTATGACAAGCAGTTTGTGCTCTACGTGGACAACATCCTTGCGAGAATTGATCTGCAGGCAGAAGCCTACGGGAAGGAGGAAAACATTCCGGCCAAGTTGTTTGAAATCTACGCAGAACAGAGGAAGGGCCTCGAAGCGCTGAAAGCGGAATACGGCCCGATCGTCCCGGTCGAACAGCTTGTCGAGGCTGCTGGAAATCAGAAAGCATCATAGATTAAACTTAACGGCCCTGGCTTGCGGGCCGGTCGAATTTGACAGACGGAACAATTGACTGTATTATTAGGGCACTTACTGGGCTGGCTATGGATGTGAGCAGGCCTGGGCACTCGGGCCAGAAAGGAGGAGAAGATGTTTCAGTCCATCCGAAAGGCAATAATATCCAAGTGGTTGCGATATCCCTACATAGGCTGTTTTGTGGCCCTGCTGCTGACCAGCATGCTCCTCAGCGGGTGTCCGGGGCTGGGCTCTTGTGTTGATGACGGCGCAAGGGACTCATCAACCATAGATAGAGAAGCAGATGAGATGGGCAGGGAGATAATAAGGGCGATCATCCACATGGTGGCAGCGTGGGGCAACAAGCACCATGTCACGCCTGGCGATCGAGTGGACAGCACGCTTTCGGCCATACCTACTTCTGGCGAAGGCTTGAATGCCCCGCTCTTGTCCAGCCTGGCTTCTGGTGAGGTGTCCTCAGTAAACTTCATCTGGATGCCTTCTCCGGATGTCGAGGACATCTGCTTCCTGGATCACCAACCGGTAAACCCGGACGGTCCGCCACCCTACGAGTTCAACGACGTCCCGCTGGATGAGTACGGTGAAGCGAACGTCAGAGTAACATACGTTGTGCCATCTCTGCCTCTTGGGAGAGAGCAGATGCTGCTCGTAGACACACTCCAGGTGGAACACGCGGGGGGGGTGGAGGCTGCGAGTGCGATTCTCCGTGTCCACGAGTCACCACCGCGGACGGGCATGCCCTTCGTACCTTCTGATGCGCTCCCCTCGGCCCCTTTGACCACATCCGGGACAAGTGCAATTCGGACAGGCAGGGAAAGCCTGCCTCAGGAAAGGCCCATCGACCCTTCGATTGCACTCAGGGCAGGCCTTGCTCAGGACAGGTGGCCGGAGTTGCTGGTCGGTAGGATGGCCCCGCAGCAGGATTACCATCTGTGGGAGATCCACCAATGGTTCGATCCAGGAGACGTGACGATGACGGCCACTCTGTGTCAAGATTGGGTGGATTTTTTGCAAGAAGGAACCACCTTCGTCGCCCTCCGGTTTCCGGACCTGTCTGCCACTCCACCGTATACTGGTTCCTATGCCCTGCCCGTAGTCTTCCGAGGGGAATACTCTCCCACCTTGCACTTGTTGGACGATAGAGGAGGGGGGCCGGGCACGGCGATCCTCACCGCACCCTTGGAGTACAAGCCGGAGCGCTTCACCTTCCTGGAAAACGAACTACCGTCGGCCGAAGAGGAACACTGGCTGGCGCTGGGTATCCCCTCTTCTCCCCCCATCACCTGCCCCGAGGGGCTCGAAATCGGCGGCGAAGACTGGAATGCCGAGTTTGAGGCTTGGCTCGACTTTGGTGGAGAAGAAGGCGCTTGCAAAGATTGTGTCCTACCCCTGTACTATTGCTACGAGGGAGACGAAGCATCGTTTTCCTCCGCTCTGGTAGCCCGGGCGCATGGGGCGGGCCTTGGCGCGACATCGTACCAGGGCTGGGGTATCACCTGCATGGGGCCTCATCCCCTGCGGCTGAGAGGCGGTGATGCGCCGGATCCCGCGTTTGTCCTTTATGGCATGCACACTGCCAATATCTCGCCCCCCCAGACGATCTCCTTCTCGCATGCGATTAAGAACTTGGGAAGTGACCCTGTGGCGGTCACACTTGACTATACGTCCTCGCTGGGGGTACCCTGGGGCATCTACTCCGGCACCGAAGATGGGCCAGACCTCCCGCTGGTCCCCATCACGGGGTCATTCACCCTGAGTCCCGAGCTGGAATGGCCGGCCAATACACGCCACTTCTGGATGATCGCGGAGGTGCCGACTGGCGCGCAGGGCGCTGAGACCCTGCTTATCACAGCCACCGACGTCACGTCGCCTGCTCTCTCCACCTGGACTTCGGACCTGCTGTGGGTGGGGGATTGGGTGGCGCCGCCCCCGCCGCCGTCTTGTAACGAACTGAGCGATGTGGCCTTGGTCGGTTCGCCGACGACCACTGTGGGCATAGCCACGACCTTCACCGCCACCACGAGTCCGCCGACAGCCACATTGCCCGTGACCTACACGTGGGAGGCGATCGGGCAGACGCCTACGACCCACACTGCCGGTTTGAGTGACACGGTGGTCTTCACTTGGACGGCGGCCGGTCCGCAAGTCATCACCGTTACGGCGGCCAACTGTGGCGGCGGCGTCAGCGACACCCACATCATCGCTGTCGAGACTGAAAAGTGGTACTTGTACCTGCCATTGGTGCTGAGAAACCTATCTTCTCAGTATTTCGGAGGACAAGACTTCTGAAGCCTGTGGCAGACTGGTGACGGAGCAACGATGTCAACACTTCGGAAGTCTCTCTCACTTAAGAAGACACTGGGGAACTATCCGTAACCCTCACTCCCCTCCCGCCCTTCGACTACGCTCAGGGCATGGGGGGGGGAGGGCCGAAACGTGTCAGCAGATGTTTCCAACCATTGAGATCGGCCCCTTGCACCTCAGCACCTACTGGGTCATATACGGCCTGGCGATCGTGGTGGGCGGTATGCTTGCCTTTCACCGTCTGGTCAAAGGCGGCATCCCGGTGCCTCACGCCACCCGAGGCGTGCTGCTGACAATCTGGGCGGGCCTCGCCGGGGCCCTCCTGGGGCGTGGTCTCGTCTCCCTGCTTCAGACCTTCATCCTCACCGGGACCCTCACCTGGTCGGGGGGCAGCGCCTTCGCCGGGGCGCTGGTCGGCGCCAGCAGCGCATTGTTGCTCTACTGCCGGCGGCATAGACTCCCGCTGGGCCGGTTCCTCGACCTTTGGGGATTGCCACTCCCACTGGGGCAGGCCATCGGCCGTCTGGGTTGCCTGGCAGCCGGGTGTTGCTACGGTAAGCCCACCGACTCGTGGTTGGGCATGTACTTGCCGGACGTACACGGGGTCTGGATGATGCGCTATCCTACCAGGCTGATGAGCAGCGCCGCGAACCTGCTCATCTTCCTCTTCTTGCTGGGATTCGAGCGCTACCGCATCCGTCGGCTGGGCAAGCCAGAGGGATGGCCTTTTCATGGCTTTCTCTTTTTGCTCTACGTGGATCTCTACTGCCTGAAGCGGTTCACCATCGAGTTCCTGCGCGGGTATTCTGAGCCAGTTATGGGGCTGTTCACCCTCGCTCACATCGTCTGCTTTGTCGTCTTTCTCGTCTCCACAGCCCTCATGCTCTGGGGTCTGCGCTCGATGGCCCCGCAGGCGCCGTCGCCGCATGAGATAGCCCTCAGTCCTGCGATGGCCAGCGACCAGGACGGCCCGCGCTGAACCCGGCGGCCCCGGTTCGCCAAAGTGCCCCACTCTGAACAAGGAGGTCTTATGCTTACCAAAGAAGAGTTGCTTGCCAAAGCCAAGAAGCCGGCGGAAGACGCGATGCGCCTGCATCCTTTCTTCCGGGGCAAAATCCAGATCGCGTCGAAGTGCGTCATTCGCGGTATTGACGACTTCGCTATCTGGTACACCCCTGGCGTGGCCGCGCCCTGTCGCGCCATCCACGAGAATGAAGAACTGGTCTACGAGTACACCAACAAGGGCAATATGGTCGCCGTCGTCTCGGACGGCACGCGGGTGCTGGGCCTGGGCGACATCGGCCCGGAGGCCGGGCTGCCGGTGATGGAGGGCAAGGCGCTGCTCTTCAAGTACCTGGGCGGTGTGGACGCGGTCCCGATCTGCCTGGACACCAAAGACCCCTACGCTATCATTCAGGCCGTCAAACTGATCCAGCCCTCCTTCGGCGGGATCAACCTGGAGGACATCTCGCAGCCCAAGTGCTTCCGCGTACTTGATATGCTGCGCAGCGACCCCGAGGTCAAGATCCCGGTCTGGCACGACGACCAGCAGGGGACGGCTACCGTCATCCTGGCGGGGGTGCTCAACGCGCTGAAGGTGGTGGGCAAACGTAGGGAGGACATCAGGGTCACGATATTCGGCACCGGCGCGGCCAACGTGGCGACGCTGCGACTGCTGCTGGCCAGTGGTGTCCCGTTCGGCAACGTCATCGCTTGCGACAGCAAGGGCATCCTGCATCCAGAGCGAGAGGACATCGCGCGACGGAAGATCGAGTTCGTGGACAAGTGGCGCATCTGCCAACACAGCAACGCCGAGGGGCGGCGCGGGGGCCCCGCCGAGGCAATGCGCGGCGCCGACGTCTGCGTCGCGGCCAGCCGGCCCGGCCCAGGGACAATCCTGCCAGAATGGGTGCAGGGAATGGCCGAGGACGCGATCCTCTTCGCCTGTGCCAACCCAATTCCCGAGATCTGGCCCTGGGAGGCGAAGGAGGCCGGCGCGCGCATTGTGGGCACAGGCCGCAGCGACTTCCCCAACCAGATCAATAACTCGCTGGGCTTCCCCGGCATCTTCCGGGGTGTGCTGGACGTGCGGGCCACGACCATCACCGACGAGATGGCCATCGCCGCTGCCGAGGAACTGGCCCGCTGTGCGGAGGAGCAGGGGCTGGACGAGGAACACATCGTGCCCACGATGGGGGACTGGGAAGTCTTCCCCCGCGAAGCAGCGGCTGTCGGTGTGAAAGCGCAGGAACAGGGCGTGGCTCGCCTGAGCCTCTCTCACGAAGAACTGCTAAGCCAAGCCAGACAGATCATCCGTCAGGCACAGGATATGACCCACTTCCTGATGGAGAAAGAACTCATTCCGCCCGTGCCGGCGGAGTGGTCTTGAATAGGAGGGAAAACAATGTATGACCTGATCATCATCGGCGGCGGGCCAGCAGGCATCACCGCCGCCACGATCGCCATCAACCAGCGGTTGGAGACATTGATCATCGCCGAGCGTTGGGGTGGCCAGACTACCTACGCGATGCAACTGGAAGAAATGGAGGGACGGGAGGTTATTACCGGCGAGACGCTGCTGGACGCTTTCCGCCGCCAACTCGACTACCTGGACTTCGTGCGCCGCTTCGACACTGTGACCAAGATGACGCCCGAGGGACAGACCTTCGTCGTGGACACCGCGCGCGGCGATCGTTTTGAAGGGCAAGCCCTGATTATGGCAACAGGCGCCAGGCCACAGCGTCTCAACGTCCCAGGTGAGACCCGGCTGGCTGGCTATGGGCTGAGTTACTCAGCGACCACGCACGCCGGCCTGTTCCTGGGCAGGGACGTGGCCGTGGTGGGGAACGGGCGGCGTGCTCAATGGGCCGCTGCCAACCTGGCTCGTAAAGCACACCATGTCTACCTGCTCGCCCCTGAGGCGCTGACGGACACTCCTCTAGCAAAAAAACTCCGCCAGATGCAGAACGTCGAAATCGCGGAGGGTGTGACCGTGAAAGAAGTGTGCGGCGAACGTTTCGTCGAACGTATTGTGATCGCGATGCCGGACGGCGAGGTGCGTGAGATACCGGTCAAGGGCGCGTTCGTCAAATTGACACGCACTCCCAACTCCGAACTGGTGCAGGAATGGATCGACTGCGACAGGGCCGGGCACATCATCGTAGATGTACACTGCGCCACTCGTTGGCCGGGGGTATTCGCCGCCGGCGACGTGACCCTCGTCTCGGAGCAGGTGCTGGTGCACATCGGCGAGGGAGCCAAGGCGGCTATCTCGGCTCACCATTACCTGCTGATGCATTAAGATGCTGAAGCGCGCCCGCGAGATCGAGGAACAACTGGTCGCCTGGCGGCGGGAATTCCACATGCACCCCGAACTGGGCTTCCAGGAAACCCACACCGCTGCCCGCGTGGCGGCAGTGCTGGAATCTCTAAACTACCGAGTCCGCACGGGCGTGGGGCGCACCGGAGTGGTGGCGGAACGAGGCGCAGGTCACCCCGTCGTCGCCATCCGCGCCGATATGGATGCCCTGCCTCTCCAGGAGGCCAACGATGTGCCTTATGACTCCCGGGTTCCAGGCGTGATGCACGCCTGCGGCCACGCCGCCCACACCGCCATCGGGCTGGGCGTGGCGACGCTGCTGGCGCAGGAGACCTTTCCCGGCACAGTGCGCTTCCTTTTCCAACCGGCCGAGGAGGTGGGGGATGAAGAAGGGATCACCGGCGCGCCACGGATGGTGGAGGACGGCGCGATGGAGGGAGTAGACGCAGTACTGGCCCTCCACGTGGACGGATTCTTTCCCGCTGGCGACATCACGCTAGAGACCGGCCCTGTCTCCGCCGGGGTGGACACCTTCTACGCCACCATCATCGGCCAGGGAGGGCACGGCGCGTATCCCCACGACACAGTGGACCCCATCTACATCGCCGGGCACGCCATCCTGGCCCTCCACGGCATCGTCTCCCGCCGCCTGCACCCCTTCGACCCGGCAGTGGTCAGCATCGGCTCCATCCACGCCGGGCAGGCGGACAACGTGATCCCGGAGCGAGTGGAGATGTCCGGCACCGTCCGCTTTATGGAAGCAGAGGTACGGAAGCAGATCCACGCCGAGATTGAGCGGGCGTTGGGAGTGGCACGAGCGCTGGGCGGGGACTACGCGCTGCGGATCAAACCTGGCTGTCTGCCGATGGTCAACGACGAGGAAGTGGTGGATGTCATCCGCGAGGTCGCCACCGAACTACTGGGGAGCGAGCACATCCTGCAGCGCAAGAAAGGGATGGGGGCTGAGGACTTCGGGGCTTTCTCCGCGCTAGCGCCTGGGGCGATGTTCAGGCTGGGCTGCCGCATCGAGGGGGACAAACGCAAAGCCCACCACCCACGCTTCGACATAAACGAGCGCTGCCTGCCGGTAGGGGTGGCCATCCTGGGCGGGGCAGCGCTGCGGTTGCTGCGCAAGTGACACATTGACAAACCCTTGG
>JAUWOI010000276.1 GCA_030612185.1 Anaerolineae bacterium | reverse complement strand
GGGAGACGGTGAACGGGCGCGGGCCGCTCTCGTCGTGGCCTCTCGTGGACAGGCTGTAGTCGCCCAGCGCGAGCCACTGGTAGAAGAGGGCGTGGAGCGCGCGGCCGGGGTAGGGGGGGAGGGAGGCGGCTTGGTCGGGGGGGAGGGGGAAGGTTAGGGTGTAGGGCATGGGTCTACCTTGAGAGATGTACCGACGACGATCATTGGCGCAGTTGGCGGGAGATATTCATCACTGGATGGTATGTGCCTCTCTCCCAGTGGTAGACCGTAGCCTCGTCAACGGTTCCCCAGACACTGCCCAGACCAAAGGCAATGGGTAATGGCGTGGATAGGAAAAAGTGCAACCGTGCATTCCCTACTGTGTGCTTGATCACGTTGATTGCTTGGTTGAAGTCTTGCACCAATGTCTCCCATTCCTCAGAATCTTCGACATTCAAGAAGCGAACCTGAGAACTATACGCCGGGTCATTGGTAACGATGATCAAGTTGGCGTCAATACCCCGGGTATTCAGGTATTGAGCTACATCCTGAAGCAAGCGACGGTTAATGTCTACCAAGATGGCGACATCTTCTTTAGACTCGATTGTTGTGGGCTTTTGCTTTTCTGCCTTGTCGTCCTTAAACTTGCCAACAAGGTAGGTATAGAGTTTCTTCCCCTGTTGAAGTACCTTAACCCCAGTAGAGCCGATCGTTGTGAGAGCAGTTGTCGCCTTGGCTGCTGACTCTATACCCGGCTGCATTTGTTGGATTGCTTCTAATGCATCTTTAGCCAATTGTAGAACATCCATCGTTTTGGCCTCCTAATTCTTGAAATGGTGGAACAGAGTCTACAGCGTGACGGCAGCACTGTTCACTGCTGATGTGCGACGTTTGCAGTACCATCACCACGCGCCAACCCTACCAGGCGGGTGAGCACCACACACCCGGTGCGCGCGTAATCCAGAGCGCGCAGCACCACGCGCTCCGGGGGTTTTTCCCCTTCGCCCACTTCGACAGGGTAAGCTATGTGCTGAGGAATACGTGCTTCTGACCAGGTGGGGCGCTCAGGCGAGGCTGTGTGCTTCTTATCATACTTGCCGTGCAGCCGCAGGGGATAGGGTTCGTCTTGGACAGGCTGCACGACGGAATCCGGTTCATTCCAATCCACCCCGTCGAGAATATCTCCCTCTGTCAGCAGGCGTAAGCGGAAGGTCTGCTCTGTACACCACCAGTCCAGTTCCAATGCTTCATCGAAGGCGCGTCCGTGCTCCCATTGCAGCAGGTCTTTATCTTTGTCTGGGAGAAAATCCCCAGTATAGGCCAGGATAGTGTCGGTCAGGCTTTCGGCGTACACCCACCTGAGGTTGGAATCGGACAGCAGTTGCCGCAGAGTCTTGGGGGCGATGCCCTCCGCCGTGTGGATTTTGAGTGCAGGTTGATCCTGACAGCCTATCTGTTCAGTCGCCATACGCTCCCTCCCATCCGATACTCTGCAAAAAGTCACCCCGCCACTGCGCCACTTTTTCCGACCCTTGCTCGCCCAACGCGCCGCCAGGATGCGCGCCCTCCTCGTCTGGGAAAAGCTCGTCAACGAGCGTCTCCCGCCCGATCAACCGGGTTTGCTCCCAGTTGATCTCTAGCTCGCACCAACCCAGCCCGCGGGAACGTGCGCCGCCCAGCGAGACCATCCCCCGCTGGAAGGCCATCAGGCCCAACCAGGCCAGCCCTAACTCTGTGTCGTCGCCATTTTGAACGATGATTTCGATGTCAAAAGGCGTTTCCTTGGGCACCACCTCGTAGGTGTATTTTTGTTTGTCCGCCGCTGTGCCTTTGTCGCGGTCAATAGCCACACCATCGCGGACGGCGGGCCGGACGAGACCGCGCCAGTCGGCGCTCAGTGATAGATCCTTGACCCACACCTTGCCTGCCAGCCAGGGCGCACCAAAGAGCTGGCACGTCCGGCAACTCAATTGCCGGATGACCTCATCCAATGATGTCAGTCCCTCAATCTCCACTGCCCGTTTGGGGCCTATTGCCGCGCTCCAGGCTTGTGGGGAGGGATCGCTGTTCTTTAGCCTCGTCACTGCTGCCGAGGTCAAGCATACGTCTGGTTGCAGGGTGGTTTCGTCGCGCGGCACCGAGATACAGGCCAGGCTCTGGTCTGGCCTGGCGATACCGCGCAGCAGACTCTCTGTGAAGGCCCGCCACGCACCCTTGAAGCTGCTGCCAGGGATATAGGGGTTGCCGTCCGCCAGTTTGACCACCGGCACGTCCGCGCCGGATTGCGCCTCCGTATCCCGACCTGCGCCGACCCGCAGTCCAGTGCACAGCGTGATCGTGCCGTGGATGACCAGGCGGGAATGAAACGTCCGAAAGTCTGGGGTTCGGTTCTTGTCAGTCTCGGTCATTCTCCACCTCCTCGTCGTTGCAATGCCACCTGATACCAACGCAACAGATATGCCAGATAGTCCTGGACCAAGTCCGCCCATTCATCGCCCAGGCGTTTCTTGGTGATCTCTACACCGCGTTGGTCGAGGTCATCTCGTGCCTCTTGGTACAGGGCGTCAGTGTCTTGCGCAATTCGTTCGGCCAGTCCCGATTTCTGCCAGGCCTTTACGCGCGCCTGCTGGTAGCGCAGCCAGTTTAGGACGTGTTCGACGCCGTAACCAGCCTGGGCCTCGCGCAGTAACAACTGTATCTGGGTCGGTTGCAGCCTCTTTTCAGGTTGAGAGGCGATCGTGATTCCATCAACCGTCTTTTCGGCACGCTGGATTAGCTTGGTTTCGCGGCTCTCTGGCATTGAGACTTGCAGGGTGGATTGGGTATCTCCGTTTGACCATCCTGCACAGTGGAAAGGCGCGCACACGGTCAGTTGGCCGTAGCCGCGCTCGCGCTGTGCGCCGATGCCTGTCAGTTCCAGTGCCTCCAAAGCCGGAACCAACGCGGCCCTGGGTAGAGTCGTCTCCGGCGCATAGTACAGGTAGACCGCGCCTGCCTCGACCGCCTGACGGGTGCGGCGGGGAAGACCTGCCGCCGCGTCCCATCCTCCAACTACCGTGGTTCTGGCCCAGGCGCGCAACGGCCACGCCGCTGCCAGTTCGGGCGGGGAAAGATCGGGCCACAGGGAAGGCAGGTCGTCTGGGCCAGCGAGTATGGCCGGAGCCCGTAGCGTCAGGCTGAAAAAATATCCTGGGGTGAAATCCAACCCCCCTACTTGAGCGTAATGCTCCTGTACCGTCTTGAGGAACTCGCGCTGCAAGAGATCTAGACGGTCTTCTATCTTCTCACCGGGAGCCGAGGGTGGGACATCAATCTGAATCTCGGCCAGTCCCATTCCCCGCGAGCGCCCGCGTCCGATGCGGAATGTGTTGGCCTGCCCTCGCAGCCCGATTAACCGTTCCAGATCATCTTTGTAAGTGTCGTCGTACACCAACTGCCCGCGGAACTGCAAGTTCGCTGCGTTCTCGATCGTTTCCAGCGTAAAGAGCAGGTTGTCCTCGGCCACGCCGCGCGCGCGGTTTATGCCGACGTGGGTCGCCCGCGAGATCTGCGGCTCAGGGGCCGGGCCTGGGCCGTTGCTCCGCAGTACATAGTATCCGGTCGCCGGTTTCACCTGTTCGCCGCATTTTTGATCCTGTTCGTAAGGACAGCGTGGCTCGTAGCCGTTTGCAAGTTCCGCCCAGCGAGTTCCCAACGTCGGGATCAACCGTTCGCGGTGTGGAAACTGTGGGTCGCTGAGCAACTCGTAAAGCGCCTGCTCGACCAGTACGTCGAAAACGCCGTGCCCCTCGTGCTCGTTTGTGGCGTAGCCGGGGTATTGCTTGCAGGTGCGTGCCGTCGCCGGGAAGGGATAGGCCCAGACCTCCGGCCATGCCGGATAAGCGTTGCCAAAACGGGGCGGACGTTCGGCTGCCACGAAAACGCGCCGGAAGACTTGCTCATCGGCGTGCAGCACGTGAGTGGCTAGCGCGCCACGCAGGACAGCGCCGGGGATGTAGTCTATTGTCTGCTCATAGTTGCCCACGCCGCTCTCGTCCCCCAGCAACACCGGGCCTTGCTGATATACCGGTATCTGACGTGCCTTGTAGGTCATACTGTCACGTGCTTGAGCTCGTCTCGCAGCCCGGCCGGCGTTTGCAGCGCTTCGACGCCAGGGCCATCCAGTTTCCACGCGACTCTTTGCAGCCATCCCAGCCCGCCGCTCTTTCCCCGACCCAACGCGGGCAGCGATCTCAATCCCGCCAGCACCAGGGCCACTTCGCCGGGCGAGAGGTCGCCTTCCGTTGCTCCCCCGAATATCAAGTTGACACCTGGTTTCAGCAACTCGGTGGTGTAGAGCAGTTTATCGTCGGACACGCCCCGCCGGCGGGAGATGGCGACGCCGTAACGGTGGGTCGTGGCGGGGTATTGTTCTGCTTTGCGTAAGCGTTCCTTATGTTCCATCAGCGATTGCGGGCCTCTTAACTCGAGGCGCGCAAAGTAGAGTTTGCCGGGCAGCCAGGGCGATCCAAAAATGCGGCACACGGCGCAGTATTCCTCTCCGTGTGGGCACATATCCTGATGGGTCACACACACCAGGATGCCCAGGCCGGCGGCGACCTGCTCCACCGCGTGGCGCAGACACCCCTTGAACGCCGACGCAGGGACGTAGGGCCAGCCGTCATGATCCTTGATCATCGCCCGGTCGGCCAACGTTCCCCGCTGCACGCCGGAGCCGATGTTCAAAGGGGTCTGGAAGGTCAGCGTCACGTCAATCCTGGTCATCGAACCCCTCCTTTGGCAAGTTCCTGGGGATAAAGTCGTACAACTCGGCGATGTCCCACAACGCGGTATGGTGCGTGTACCGATAGGCCGTCTGGCGCTTTACGTCTATCCAGGGCGTGGGGTGCTCCATGCCCTCTCCTTGCGCGATTCTCAACGCGTCGTCCAGATACTTGTACCCGTCCTTGTTCCTCGCGCGCTGGTACTCGTAGAAAAGCGTGGACTGCATTCGCCCGCGCAACAGGGACTCGGCCAACAAGTGCATCTGGCTGTTGGAAAAGCCACCTGATCGAGTGCGCAATTGCTCCAAACTTGCCCACAGATCCGCGAGCCTGTCCGCCGGATACGGACGCGCCAACAGCCGCAGCCCGCTAAAGGTGTAAGGAGGCAGATCGCGGATCGTGTTGACCTTACGATCTAGCATATCGGCGGATTTGAAGATGTGAAAGTCAATGTGCCCCATATCGGTATCCTTGCCCTCCGCCTCCTTGCGAGCGCGTTTGGCGTTTCGCGCCAGTTCCTTGGTCACCCCCTGGAGGATGCGTACCGGATTGTGGTCGTCGGCGATCACCACCCCGCCGGAGAGGGTGCAGGCCCGATCATCATCCGGGCGGCGCAATCCGGCCGCAGTAAACGCTTTGGAGATAGCCGCCGCGATGGGAATCGCGCAGTCGCCAGGCACGATGAGCCATACGTCGTCGCCGCCGATGGTGATGATCTCGAATGGATGAATCCACACCCATTCCCCAAGAGCGGGTTTGACGTTCGCTTCCTCTCGCGCTTTACTGGCCTGCACTTTTGCCGGGCGGAGGTGCGTGGCCAGCGTCTGCAGCACTATATCTTGGGTGATCTCTTCGATTTGCAAGCTGAATGTGCGGAATTCAAGCGCCGTGCTGGATTTAAAAAATGCATCTCCCAGGCCATCGCCGTCCAGGTGGATCAAGCCAACGTAGCCCGACCTGGCCCGGCTGGCTCGCCCCAGTTCAGAGAGGTCTTGGGGAACTGGGCGCAGCGTATCGTTGTTCCAGTCGGCCAGATAAGACGGCGCATGCTTTGTTGCAAACTTGGCATAAGGTGAATCGGGGTGCTTTTCGAGGAACTGCTGAAATTCGCGGAACCACGCTTCGCGGCCCTCATAATTGCGCTTTCCATAGCAAACCGCGCACAAGGGCCAGTCTGGGAATGAGTATCGGTCGTGAGCCGGGCGGGTGCGGCAGGAATGGCAGCGCACGGTATGCGGCAGCGCCTCGTAGAAAGGCCCTGGCGTTTTGTCCTCCTTGCGGCGGCGCAGCCAGGTGCCGGCCCAGCGGACCAAGCCACCGAACCCACCATCCGGGTAGCCCTGGAGCACCATCTCCGGCGTAACGGGCCGCCAATCGGCGGTGATGGTGGCAACGCCTGTTTCGGCAGGGTATTTGGTCTCAATCTCGTCCCGCAGAGCATCCAAC
>JAUWOI010000333.1 GCA_030612185.1 Anaerolineae bacterium | reverse complement strand
CCTCTGCTCCTCTGCTCCCTTGCTCCCCTGCTTCCCTGCCTCCTCCCGCCGCACAATCCAGCAGGCCAGCAGGCTGGCGATCAGGCTGGTGATGGGCGCGGCCAGAACCAGTCCCATACTCCCCACCAGCGTGCGCACGATCTCCTCAGCGATGGGCTCGCGGTTGATCCGTCGCCACAGCGGTTCCTGGTAGAGGGTGAAGGCCAACAGCAAGGGCAGCGAAGCCCCCGTGTAGGCCAGGACAAGCGTGTTGACCATCGCCGCGATGTGGTCCCGTCCGACGTTGAAGGCGCGGCGGAAGAGGTCTACCCATTCCAGGTCGGGGTTGGCGTCGAGCAGTTCGAAGACCACCGATACCTGGGCCACACAGACGTCGTCCAGCGCCCCCATTGCCCCGATGATGATCCCGCCCAGTACTAGTCCTTGCAGGTTGATGCCCGGCCCCAGTTCTAGCACCAGGTAGCCCCCCTCCTCGCTCAGTCCGGTCAGGCGGGCCCACCCCACGAACAGCCAGGCCAGCACGCCGGTCAGCACGAGGCTCAGCACCATCCCGGCCACCGCTGCATGCGCCCTGGGGTTCCAACCGTAGATCAGGTAGTTGGAGACGGCCAGCAACACGATGGAGCCAGCGATGCTCACGACCACGGGGTCTTGGCCGGCTATGATCTGAGGGACGATGAAGGCGAAGATCACCACCAGGCTGAAAAGCGTGCCCACCAGCGACCGCAGCCCCTTGCCCCGTCCCACCAGCACTACCAGGCTCACAAACAGCGCCACGATCCAGAACAGTGGCTCGGTACGCTTGAAATCTGAGATGTAGAAGCGGTCGCCATCTGTCCCCACTGCCCGCTCCAGGTAAACCCGGTCGCCGATGTGGAACAGCCGATCTTGACTGATGATGTTGACGGTCCCCTCCTCGACCTCCACCTCCTGCCCAGCCAACGAGCCGCCCTCGACGCGCAGCAGCAATCGCTGGTAGGGCAGCGTACCGCCCCCGTCCATTTCGATGGTGCCCTCCTCCAGCACCTCGATCACACGCGCGGCCATCGTCTCCGTCTCGCCTGGCGCGAGGGGTTGCTCAGTTGGGGAGGGTTGTTGTCCCAGCCGTGGCAATATGACGACGATTGCTACCGCCAGCACGACCAGCACGACCAGTCCGACGACAAAAAAACGTTCCAGTTTTGACATTACAACCCCACCAGATGTGCCAGCCAGAAGACCCCGACTCCCACCGCCCACGATACTAGCAACAGGAATCCCACGTTGAAGAGTGTCCAGCGCCACGAACCGGTCTCCTGCCGGACGACGGCGACCGTCGCCACGCAGGGGATGAAGAGCATCTGCACCACCAGGAAGGCCAGCGCCGTGGCGGCGGGGAAGGTAGCCGCCAACGTCCCCGCCAGCCCGGCCACCTCGCCCGCGCCGCCTGGGGTGAGCCCCGTCGAACCGAACAGCACACCTAGCGTGGCGATAGAGTTCTCCTTAGCGATGAAACCGGTCAAGAGCGCCACCATCAGCCGCCAGTCGAAGCCCATCATCCGGCCTGCTGGCTCCAACAGACGGCCGATCTGGGCCAGAAAACTGGTCTCGATCTCCCCGCCTGGCAGCACCGACAGGATCCACACCACCACTGAGACCACGAGGATCAGCGTACCTGCTTTCTTGAGGAAAGCCAGACTGCGCTGCCAGACCAACAGGCCGATGGTGCGCCCGTTTGGGACGTGGTAGAGAGGCAGTTCCATGATGAACGCCACCCGCCGTCCCTGGAAGATAGTTTTGTTGATGAGCACACCGGAGAGGGCCAGCACCACGAGTGCCACGAGGATCAGTCCCCAGGAGACCAGCGTGGCGGCAGAGCCGAAGAAGGCCGGGGCCAGGAAGGCCACTACCGCCATCCGCGCGGTGCAGGGGATCAATGGGGCGAGCAAGATGGTCAACAGGCGCGCGCGGCGAGATTCAATCACCCGAGTGCCCAGCACCGCCGGCACATTGCAGCCGAAGCCCAGGAAGAGGGGCAGGAACGATTTGCCGTGCAATCCCATCAGGTGCATAAAACTGTCCATCACGTAGGCCGCCCGTGCCATGTACCCCACGTCCTCCAGCATACCCATCACGGCGAAGAAGATGACCAGAATAGGCAGGAAGGTGACCACACCTCCCACGCCTCCGATGACCCCATCCACGATCAGGTCGGAGAGCCAGGCGGGTCCCCCGGCCAGCCGGGTATGTGCCAGTTCTGCCAGCCCGCCCATCACATAGGTGTCGAGCAGTTCCTGCAGAGGTGCGGCGATGGTGTAAGTCAGCCAGAAGGTCAGGCCCAGGATGCCCGCCAGGAGCACCAGCCCCCAGAAGGGGTGGGTGGCCCAGCGGTCCAGCCGCTCGGTCAGGCCGATCTGGCCGACTTTGGGGCGGGTCACGGCGGCGCGGATCATTCGTCCGATCCACTCGTAGCGCCCGCTGGCCACAGCCATCAGCGCGTCGTCGTGCTGGCGGAGGATACCGTGCACCTGCTGCCATTGCTCCTCCTGCAGGCATTCCTGCATCAAACGTGTGATTTCTCGATCCCCCTCCAGCAGTTTCAGTGCCACCCAGTCCTGCGGGTAGGGCTCCGGCACACAGCCATCAATTAGCATCTCGATCTGGGCCAGCACCTCCCGGTGGTCGGCGCGGATATCGGGACGTTTGGGCGTGTAGACGTAGCCGTCACACGCTACTGTGTCAATCGTCTCCACGAGTTCGTGCACGCCGATGTTCTTGGAGGCGACCATAGGCACTACCTTGACGCCCAGCGCCGCCTCCAGCACCTCCGGCTCGATGTGGAAGCCCTCCTGCTGTGCTACGTCCATCATATTCAGCGCCACGATGACCGGCGCGGGCAGTGGCAGCAACTCCGCCACCAGGTACAGGCTGCGCTCCAGGACCGCCGCGTCCACCACCACGACCACCACGTCAGGTCGCTCCTTGATGATGAAGTCGCGGGCGATGACCTCCTCGGCCGAATTGGCGGTCAAACTGTAGGTGCCAGGCAGGTCCACTAGCCGGTAAGTGTGGCCGTTATACGTAAAAGTGCCCTCCTTCCGCTCGACCGTCTTGCCGGGCCAGTTGCCCACGTGCTGGCTGAGGCCGGTGAGCAGGTTGAAGAGCGTGGACTTGCCTACGTTGGGTTGCCCTGCCAGGGCAATGGTGATAGTGTTCCCTTTCGTCATGTGCGCATCACGCTCACTTTGCTGGCCTCGCCGCGCCCCAGAGCCACGCGTGTGTCGCGCAAAAGCACGATGAGCGGGCCGTGGCCGAAGTTCTGCAGCATCGTCACCTCTGCCCCCGGCGTGAAGCCCAGGGCTGCCATGCGACCCAGTACCCCGCGTCCACCGAGCAACTCGGCCACCACTCCCCGCTCACCGGGGTGCAGGATGCTCAGGGGCATCACTCTGTTCTTTGATCCGGGCGCTTGGGCTGCCCCGTGCATCTCCGCTTTATTTTTCATTGTTGCTTTGTCCTCCTGCTTTGGTTTGACATTGTGCGCAGCAGCCGCTCAGGTGTAGATGGGCGCCGGTCACGCGGACCCCCTCCCGCGCGCTTAACTCCTGCTCGATCTGCGCTACCAGGGGGGTGTCGAACTCGATCACCCTGCCGCAGTCCAGGCAGGTGAAATGATAGTGCGGGCTGTCTCGCACCGATTCGTAATGGCTGTGCTCCTCGCCCAGACGGTGCTCCTCTACTAGCCCCATTTCCTTGAGAACGGCCAGTGTACGGTAGACCGTCGCCAGGCTGACGTGGGTATCGCGGGCCTTCGCCTGGAGATAAACATTTTCGGCCTCCAGGTGCCCGTCGCTTTCCTCTAGCACTCTCAGCACGAGCCTCCGTTGGCGGGTCAACCGCCGGCCGGCTGCTCGAAAGGCGTCACGCAAGTGGTCATTTGACTCGCTCATTTCCCCCTATCCTTGTCCCTATTGCGAATGCTTTGCACTAACAATACTAGCAATTATAAGCCCTTCGTTCCGTTTTGGCAAGTGACACCTGACATTCTCTCTGAGTGCTACCCGTCACTTCGTCGGGGGGTACTCGCAAAGCCGAAGCCGCCTGCGTTCTCCCATTTTAGCCCCGCACCGCGATTTGCCTTCACTCTCTCGCTCTGGTATAATGCCCGCGTTTGAGCGAGGAGTTTGGCGTATGACGGAATGGAAGACAAAAGCGATACGAGGTCTGAGCATCGGCATCGGCCTGATGGCCGCTATCATTCTGGTGGATGTTGGCCTGATCCATCTGGCTGCCACCCGACCGCTCAGCATCGGGACATTCATCATCGGGCTGGCCGTGCTGGTCAGCCCGGGCCTTCTGGGGTTGATCGGTTACTGGCTGTACGGGTTGGCCCGCTCGGGATACTCTCTCGACCGCAACGCACTGATTATCCACTGGGGGCCGACAGAGCAGACCATCCCCACCGGCCAGATTGAGCGTGTGCTTATGGGCGACGAAGTCGAGGGGCACATCCAGTTCTATGGAGGGATGTGGCCAGGCCATTGTGTCGGCTACGGCGAGGTCCCCGGTGCAGGTCCGGCTCTCTTCTACGCCACCGTCCCGCCTCGGCGTCAAATCTACGTCGTCACCCCGGGTCTCACCTATGGCATCTCTCCTGCCGACCGCGATGGCTTCCTCGAAGCACTCCATAAACGATTGCAGATGGGTACTACCCAGGTCGTAGAGCAGTCCTCCAGACGGCCGGGCTTCCTGGACTGGCCCATCTGGCAGAATCGGGCGGGAATGGCATTGCTGGCGGTTGGCCTTCTGGCGGTCCTGGCCTTGATTGGCCTGCTGTGCTTTCAGTTTCCCGCGTTACCCCGGAGGGTGCCATTGCACTTCGACGCGGCGGGCAACCCCGACCGGCTGGGCCTCCGGGGCCAGATATTCATCCTCCCGCTCATCGGCCTGTTGGTGCTACTGCTCAACGGTGCGCTGGGTTGGCTGGCGTACCGGCGCGAGCGGGTGGCGGCCTACCTGCTGTGGGGTGGGGCGGTCCTCGTCCAGGTGCTGGTGTGGACGGCGGCGATCGGGATTCTGGGGCAGTTGTAGGAATGTCCAACTCACTCAACCTGTTTGAACTCGTCGGCGGGCTTGCTCTCTCCCTCGTCATCGGTGTGATCGGCTATAGGGGTGGCGCGCTGAGTGGTAGCGGCGTCGTGGGCGCGCTCATCACCGGCCCGCTCATATTTGGGCTGGGGGGCTGGGAGTGGGGTTTCCTGCTCGTTGCCTTCTTCGTCTCCTCCAGTGTGCTCTCCTTCTATCACGCCCGCGACAAGCAGGAATTGGCGGAGAAGTTCGACAAGGGGCACCGGCGCGACCTGGGCCAGGCGCTAGCCAACGGGGGTGTGGCCGCTCTGCTGGCGGGGCTCTCTCGCCTTTCCCCCCCCCTCCCAGGGGGGGACAAG
>JAUWOI010000285.1 GCA_030612185.1 Anaerolineae bacterium | reverse complement strand
GGGAGAGGGGCCAGGGGTGAGGGTGGCCGGGCCGCCGTCGTCGTGCCCAACGGAACGCTCTTCGCCGACGGCGTGGCGGCCCGCATCAAGGAACACCTGCTCAAGAATTTTTGCCTGCACACCATCGTCCGCCTGCCCAATGGGGTCTTTGCGCCCTACACCTCCATCCCCACCAACCTGCTTTTCTTCGACGGGTCCGGCCCGACGAAGGAGATCTGGTGCTATGAGCACCCGCTCCCCGAGGGACGCAAGAACTATACCAAAACGAAGCCGCTGCGCTACGAAGAGTTCGAGCCGTTGATCGAGTGGTGGGGCAACCGCGAGGAGAACGAGCAGGCCTGGAAGGTCCCGGTGGACGAGGTGCTCAAGTACGACGAGGAGGGCAACCTGCTCTCCGCCAACCTGGACCTGAAGAACCCCAGCGCGGGCGACCCGTTCGAGCACGTCCCACCGGAGGAGTTGGTAGCGGGCATTGTGGAGAAGGAGCGGCAGATTCTGGCGTTGATGGCGGAGGTTCAGGAAGCATTGGAACCAGGTTGGGAGAGAGAATAACGTATGGGCACAAAACGGATCCCCGATGAGGTCAAAGCGCAAGTGAACGAAATCATCGCGCAGTTCAACGAGGGTAGCGGAGACCCGACCTGCTACTACGCGGCACGCTTCAGAGGACTCTACCTCTACCTGGATAGAAGCGATTTCGGACGGATCGGCCCCATCTGCCGTTTGAAGTACGCGGGAGATATGAACAACTGGGAGTTTGCCATATTCAAGTGGAGTTCGGAACGGTACGACCCGAATGAATGGATGTTCCCAGGATCAGAACACCTGGATGGAACTGTCAAGGGGGCAATGCTGGCGGGTTTGCACGCTTACCCTGCGTGATCTCAAAAAGACCCTTCGGGTTTCAGAAAACCCGAAGGGTCTGTGGATTTGCTTGCCGGGGATATAGGAGCCTCCCGACCGCAATCGAGTGCTCACACGGCATGAAGCCGAATTTTGTCCCCTGGCACCCATATCATAACATGAAATAGTAAATGATGTCAAGCGCAAGTACAGCAAAAACTGATTGGCCGACGGTGTCGCTGGGTAGCCTGCTCAAGCGCGTGCAACACCGCGAAGTCGTCGAACCCAATAAGACCTACAACATTCTTGGTGCCCACTGGTATGCCAAGGGCTTGTATATCAAACACAGCAAACCAGGGTCTCAGATTCGAGCCAAATACGTTTACCGAGTTGAACAAGGCGACTTTGTTTACAACCGCCTGTTCGCTTGGAAGGGCTCATTTGCTATCGCCATTGAAGAGAACGCCGATTGCTACGTCTCAAACGAGTTTCCCTGCTTCATCGTTGATCGAGAACGCTTGGATAGACAATACCTTTGGTACTACTTCAGCCGTGCCGCTGCATGGAATGAGGCTCTGGGATTGAGTTCCGGTGGTACGCCAACCAGCCGAAACCGCCTCAAGGAAGCGAAACTGTTGGCGATGTGCATTCCCCTCCCCTCGCTGGAGGAACAGCGGCGCATTGTCGCGCGGGTCGAGGAACTGGCTGCCAAGGTCGAGGCGGCGCGGGCGCTGCGTCAGCAGGCAGTCGAGGAAACAGAAGCACTTTTTGCCTCTACGATTGGTCAACTCTGGAAGAATCAAGATAATTGGACTATCAAACGCATAGGGGAATTAGCCTCCACTGTCTCTGGTCAAGTCAATCCCAAAGTTGAGCCCTATGCTAGTTTGCCTCATATCAACGGTGAAGTTGTCGAGTCTGGCACCTGCCGATTACTCCCTACATATCAACTTGCCAGGGAAGATGGCGTGACCAGTGGCAAGTACCATTTTCAAGCTAACACAATTCTCTATTCTAAAATACGTCCTTACCTCAAGAAAGCCGTACATGTTCCATTTGAAGGCATTTGTAGTGCGGATATTTACGCTTTTGCAAGCATTGACCAGGCAATCAAACCAAGGTTCTTTATGTATTCGCTAGTATCGCCGCAATTCACAGACTACGCAAACTCATTGTCAGGGCGTACTCGTATACCAAAACTGAATCAGAAACAGCTCTTCGCCTTCAAGATGGCCTATCCATCCCTTTCTGAACAGCGCCGTATCGTCGCCTACCTGGACGCCCTGCAAGCCAAGGTCGAAGCGGTGAAGCAACACCAGGCCGCCACCGGGGCCGCCTTCGACGCGCTCCTGCCCTCCATCCTCGACCGGGCGTTCAAGGGGGAGTTGTGAACCACGAAACTCACGAAGGGGCGCGAAGGACGCGAAAGGATTTCGTGCATTTCGTGGCCTTTCGTCCCTTTCGTGTTTCAAGGGCCGCCCTCGACGCGCTCCTGCCCTCCATCCTCGACCGGGTGTTCAAGGGGGGGGTGTGATGGTGTGATAGTCCCCTTGACACCATCCAGACTTGGTGCAAAATACTTATACTCAATATAAGGCTTTTGCAGATGCAGCGAGACTCACAGGAGAATGCACGGCGGCTCTACCGGGCCGCAGTCGCTCAGAGCGGCTATTTCACGTCGGGCCAGGCCAGGCAGGCTGGATATGCCTGCAGATGGATGGAGTCAGTCAACAACTGGGGCAAACTGGGCAAGTGGGCCTTTCACGTCAACAAAGACCCCCAGACATTGGGGCCGGAGTTGGCGCACTTGGCCAAAACGACATCTACTCAATGGAGGAAATAGACCAAACCATCGAATCCCACGGCGGCTGGCCGATTGGGTAGGAGGTGTAACTCGATGTTCAAGCCTGATTTCAAGCGGACCAATTCCCTCATCGGGATGATCGCCCGCGTCGAGGTGGCGCGGGACCGTATCCTGCGCGCCCCCATCGTGCCGCGTTGGGAGGCCGAACTGCGCCAGGAGGCGCTTGTGCGCAGCGCCCACCACTCCACCAGCATTGAGGGCAACCCCCTTTCGTTGGAGGAGGTCACCGATCTGCTGGCCGGTCGCGATGTGCTGGCTCACGCCCGCGATAAACAAGAAGTGCTCAACTATGCCGAGGTGCTGCGCTACGTTGATCGCCATTTCCTGGGCCAGGAGCGGACGGTAACAGAGAAGACAATTCTACATCTTCACGCCCTCGTGGTAAAAGACATCCTGCCGCCGGCCGAGTCCGGTCAATATCGGCGCGTGCCGGTCGTCGTGGGCGTGCCGGCGACCGGCGAGATCGTCTACCGCCCTCCCGATTGGGAGGATGTGCCTGAACTGACGGCTGACCTCGTCGCCTGGCTCAACAGCCCCCAGGTCACCGCGTTGATGCCCGTGCTGGAGGCAGGAATCGTCCATTACGAACTGGTCCGCATCCATCCATTCGTGGATGGCAACGGGCGCGCCGCCCGCGCTCTGGCGACGCTCATCCTGGCTCAGCGGGACTTTGACACCAAACGTTTCTTCGCCCTGGACGAGTATTACAACCAGGACCGGGCAAGTTACTACGAGGCCCTCCGCTCCGTTGATCCCCAGACCCAAGACCTGACCGAATGGCTGGAGTACTTTGTGCAGGGGATCGCTGTAGAGATGGTACGGGTCGAGCGGCGCGTGGAGGAACTGGGAGGTCTCCATCGTATCCAGGCACAAGTTGAGCAAATCTCTCTCAACCCGCGTCAGATCAGGCTGCTCGACTACTTACAGCAGAGCGGAGGGAGCATCAGTAACCGCGAGTATCAGACGTTGTTCGGGGTCTCCAAGCGGACGGCCAGCAACGACCTCAGCGAGTTGACGACCCACGGGCTGCTGGCAATCGAAGGCGCCGGGCGCACAACGCGATACCGGCCGACCAACTCTGACGCTTGATTGCCCGCTTTCTTGCCCGATTATTGCCCGATTTTCGAGCCAGACGGCAGGGAGAGAGAGAGAACATCAACTCATGCGACGACATCGCCCACTACCAGCGTTTCGGCGTCGCACTCAGAGAGACCATCTGCCTGATGGAGAAAATAGACCAGGCCATCAAGGGTCACGGCGGTTCCGGCAAAGTAAACGTAAAGACACTCCCCCGGCCAATTTCAGTCTCTACTGCCGCCTGCCCGCCGAGTTTTTCCACGATGCGCCGCACGATGGACAGCCCCAACCCATGCCCTTTGGTGCTAACCTGGTTGAGGCGCGTAAACGGAGTGGGGCGTTGAAACACCCCACTGATACTACGAAACCCGTTAACTCAGGTTAAGAAGGTGCTTTCAGTGCGTTTTACCGCACTTGGTGTATCAGACGATGATTTCAATCATCGGGCTGAGCGCGCCAACCAACACCCTCGTGGGCTTGCGCACCGCCGACGGGGCGCGAGCGTTTGGCCCACAGGGATCACCCTCCCAACGTCTCTAACAACAACTGCACCTCCGCCGCAGCATCATAAGGCAGCGCCGGATTTTCCGCCAGGGCCGGATCGTCTGAGCCGCGCAACATCTCTTGCAGGGCGGACACCAACGCTTTGCCTGCATCACCCTGCCATCCAGGGTCACCAGCCAACTGCTGCAACGAGGCCGCCATCTCCGCCGTTTGCCCGGCTTGTATGGCCCGGAGAAAATCGGCACACAAGCGCCCGCCGCCGCTGTGGTTCTCCCCGCCATCGCGCCGGTAGGCCAAAAAGAGCCGCCGCGCCTCCGCCCTGGCCCCTTCCGCCGCAGCCTGGTTCCCCATCGCCCGCTCCAGGTCGTGCAGAATAGCCCACGTTTTCCAGGGTTCAGCGGCGTGCCCATGTGGCCGCTTACATTCAATGGCCCGTCGGATCTCGGCGCGGGCTTCATCATAGCGTCCCAGCCTGATGAGCGTACCTGCCAGATTGTTGCGGACAAGTCCTTCCTTGGCCTGGTCTTTGAGTTGCACGCAAATGTCGGCGGCCTGCCGGTAGAACGTGACCGCCTCTTCCAACCGGTCCATTTTGTCGTACAGGTTGCCCAGTTGGAGCAACGTGTCGGCCTCATCCGCCCGGTATTGATGTTTCACCCGCAAAGCCAATGCCTCCCGGTAGGCTTCCTCCGCCGCCTCATAATTCTCCGCTTTCTCGTGCACCATGCCGATTTGATGCCAGGCCGTGGCTACCATCTGCGGTTCGCCCAGTTCGGCAAAGGTTTGCCTGGTCGATTCGTAAGCCGCCAGGGCCTCGGCATACCGCCCTTGGTGCAGGCGCACCGTGGCCAGATTGAGCTGGCTAACGGCAGCCTGTCTCACATCCTGCAAAGTTTCGGTCCACTCGATAGCCTGCTTATAAATCTGTGCCGCTTCATCCAACCGTCCCAACTGAATCAAACACCGCCCCTGCTCATCCAGAGTAAGTGCGGCCATGCGTGCTCCCTTCTCCCCCAACTGCTCAAACCGCCGTTGGGCTTCTTGGTAGTGGATCAGGGCTTCTCCGGCAGCCCCGCCAATTTCTAGCACCCGCCCCAATAGAACGAAGACCGTGGCTTGATTGTGGGCCGAGACCTGCGACCCTGGCCCCTGGCTGTCGGCCAGCAACCGCTGGGCCGCCTGGTGAGCCTGCGGCAACTGCCCCGCCTGGAGCAGCCGTTCAATCTCCATACGCATGGCCTCAAAGCGGGTGTCGGTCAGGCCGCCGCCCAACCCTTGGCTGGCCTGCTCCCGGATAGACACCACCCGTTTCAGCAGGCGGGGGTGGTCCAAGCGGGCCAGCAGTTGCTCCACCCGATTAGCCACAGCCAGCGGGGTTTCGGGGTCGGCCTGGTCAGTCAGGTATTCCAGCAGGTGCAGCAGGTTGGGCAGTTCCAGGCGGGTCAGGGTGAAGGCGAGTTGGGTGTCTTTGAAAAGTTGCTTGTACAAAAAGCCGGTCAGTTGCACCATACCGCCGGCCCACTGGGCGGCCAGGTCGGCGCTTTCCTCGGCGGTCAGTTCCAGGGCCAGGTAGGGGCACAGGGCCGGGTGCAGGCGCAGGTGGTCGTACTCCATCAGTTCGGCCAGGTTGGTCTCAAGCAAAGCGCGGGCCATAGAGACAAGTTCTTGTTGTTCCTGGTCCAGCATCATGGCCAGGACATCCAGGTCCACCTCCCCCTGAAACACCCCCAGGGGACGAATCATCTGCCGCATCTCCGGGGTGAGCCGTCCCAGGGAGAGTTCCACGCTGGCAAAGAGGGAGCGTTCCC
>JAUWOI010000244.1 GCA_030612185.1 Anaerolineae bacterium | reverse complement strand
GATGTGCAGGAAGCGGTCGTTCAGGCTGGCCTGTTTCACCGCCACTACCCATGCCTGGCCACAGCGCATATGGACCCTGACCTGGGAGAGTCGCTGATCCGGGTTTCGGGCGATTTGACGCGGCAGGCGGTGAAGGTTGAGATCGCGCCCTGTTTGCCGCAGACGGTGGCTGGTAAATTGGGAAACCGGTAAGTTGGTACATTGGGAAATTGGGAAACTGGTATATTGGTAACGGCAACCAACTACCAACTTACCAATATACCAGTGTCCCAGTCTACTCAAGGAACAAACGTTTACACATACATGCATACACATACATAGGAGGTAGTTGACAATGCCCGTCAAGCGAGTTGAACCAGTTCCGAGCGATATCGAGATCGCTCAAGCAGCCGAACTTCTTCCCATCGTCGAGGTTGCCAAGAGTGTTGGACTCTCTGAGGACGATATTGACCTGCATGGGAAGTGGAAGGCCAAGGTCCACCTGGACGTGCTCGAAAAGTTCAAGGACCGCCCCAACGGCAAGTACGTTGACGTGACTGCCATCACCCCCACGCCTCTGGGCGAGGGCAAGACGGTGACGACCATCGGCGTCAGCCAGGGGTTGCACTACATTGGCAAAAAGGTCTTCACCTGCATTCGCCAGCCCTCCCAGGGGCCGACGTTTGGCATCAAGGGTGGGGCGGCCGGTGGCGGCTACGCCCAGATCGTGCCGATGGAGGATTTTAACCTGCACCTGACCGGCGACATCCACGCCGTTGGCGCAGCCCACAACCTGCTGGCCGCAGCGATTAACAACCGCATGGCGAAAGAAGCCCGTTGGAGCACCAGTTTCCTGGCCAAGGCGCTCTGCCCGGACAACGAGTACACGTCCTCGCAGCGCCGGCGGCTGGAAAAACTGGGCATCGAGTCGGAAAAACCCTCTGACTTGAGCGACGACGACAAGGAGCGTATGTTCCGCCTGAACATAAACCCCGACGCAGTCCAGTGGCGGCGGGTGGTGGACGTATCGGACGCGGCGCTGCGTAACATCGTCGTTGGCCTGGGTGGTACCGGCAATGGCGTGGTGCGCGAGACCGGGTACGACATCACGGTCGCCTCCGAGATCATGGCCGCGTTGGCGATGTGCAGTGGGTTGGAAGACCTGCGTGAGCGCATGGGCCGCATCATCATCGGCACCAGCAGGAAGGGTGGCAACCGTTCGGTTGGCAAGGTGGAACCGATCACGGCCGAGGACCTGAACGTGGCCGGCGCGATGACCGTCCTACTCAAGGACGCCCTCATGCCCAACCTGATGCAGACCTTGCCCGGCAGCCCGGCCTTCGTCCACTGCGGGCCGTTCGCCAACATCGCCCAGGGCAACTCCTCCATCATCGCCGACAAGATCGCGCTCAAACTGGCCGACTATATAGTCACCGAGTCCGGCTTTGGCGCCGACTGCGGGATGGAAAAGTTCATGAACCTCAAATGCCGCTACAGCGGGCTGGTCCCCGACTGCGTGGTGATGGTCTGCACCATCCGCGCTCTCAAGATGCACGGCGGTGGCCCCAGGGTCGTCGCCGGCAAGCCGCTGGACAAGGCTTATACCAGCGAGAACCTGGAACTGTTGGAAAAGGGTCTGCCCAACCTGCTGCAGCACGTCGAGAACGCGGTCAAATTCGGCGTACCGGTGGTGGTGGCGATCAACCGCTTCAAGTACGACACCGACGCCGAGATCGAGTTGGTCCGCAAGCGGGCCAAGGAGACAGGCGCTGAGGACGCGGTGATGCACAACGTCTGGGCCAAAGGCGGCGAGGGGGGCGCGGATCTGGCTCGGGCAGTCGTCGCGGCCTGTGAGAAGCCGAATAACTTCCACTTCCTCTACGAGGACGACATGTCCATCAAGGAAAAGATTGAGACCATCGTCCGCGAGATTTACCGCGCCGATGGAGTGGACTACACGGACGAGGCGGAGGCTAAGATCAAACTTTTCACCAATATGGGGCTGGCGCACCTGCCGCTCTGCATGGCCAAGACGCACCTCTCGTTCACGCACGACCCGGCGATCAAGGGTACGCCGCGCGGGTGGCGAATGCCCATCACCGACGTGCGGGCCAGTGTGGGCGCAGGCTTCATCTTCCCGCTGTGCGGCACGATGAAGACCATGCCCGGCCTGCCCACCCGCCCAGTTTTCACGGATATTGACATTGATGTGGAGACGGGGAAGGTTTTGGGGTTGTCGTAGGTTCGTAAGTTCGTAAACTCGTAGATTCGTAAACTCGTAGGTTCGTAAGTTCGTAGGTTCGTAGATTCGGGGTGCGGGCTTCCCGAATCTACGAATACCGAATTTACGAATACCGAATTTACGAATCCCGAATATATGGAGGTTAAGGATTATGACGAAAGTGGTACTTGAAGTACCAACCCTGTGGGCCGATCACCACGTCCTGAAGGTGCGGGAGGTGTTGACTAACCTGGAGGGAGTGGATGGCGTGTATGCCAGTTCGGGCTGGAAGCAGGTGTTGGTCAATTACGACGCAGCCAAGACGGACCCTGCGGTCATTGAGAAGGCGCTGGCTGAAGCCGGCTACCCGGTGGGCGAAGGGGAACTCCCTGTGCTGGCTCAACCCGGCAAGGCGCTTCGAGACCCGCAGTGGGCGGTGCTGGGCTCACGGATGACCGAGACTAACCAGGCCGACATCGAGATGTCGGGCGAGTTCCGGCGGTATTAGGGAGGTTATGGAATATGGCGAAAAAGAGAACAAGAACACCGGAGGAGTCCAGTTGGGATCGGGCCACAGTTGCCCTTCTGGAGCACGCTTGCGCGATTGAGGCGGAGACCGCTTTTTCACGGGCCGACGCTATCACTCCCTGCAACGTCGGCAGCCAGGGGCTATGCTGCAAGAACTGTTCGATGGGCCCCTGCCGGCTAGTTGGGAAAACCGAGCGTGGCGTCTGCGGCGCGACGGTGGCGACCGTGGCGGCCCGCAACTTTGCCCGCGCAGTGGCAGTAGGCGCATCGGCCCACTCCGACCACGGTCGCGGGCTGGCCTACACGCTGCTGGAGGCAGCCGAGGGGCACGCGCCCGACTATGGGGTCCGTGATCCGTTCAAATTGATGGAGATGGCCGGTTACCTGAACGTCGAGACAGAAGACCAAGATGGAGAGAGGCGGCCCATCAACGAGATTGCAAAGGACGTTGCCCTGGCGGCCTTGAACGAGTTTGGCAAGGCTGAAGGAGAGACGCTTAACCTGAAACGCGCCCCCGCCAAGCGGCAGCAAGTCTGGCGCGAGGCAGGGATTGTCCCGCGCGCCATAGACCGCGAGATCGTGGAGATGTTACACCGCACCCACGTCGGCAACGACCAGGATGCCGAGCATATTCTGGATCATGCCTTGCGCTGCGCGTTGGGCGACGGCTGGGGCGGCTCGATGCTGGGCACCGATCTTTCGGACGTTCTCTTTGGCACCCCCGCCCCGGTGCGCTCGGATTCCAACCTGGGCGTGCTGAGCGAGGACAAGGTCAACATTATTGTCCACGGCCACGAACCGACACTGTCGGAGATGATTGTGGCGGCGGCGCTGGACCCTGAGATGATCGAATACGCCAAGAGCAAAGGCGCCCAGGGCATCCAGTTATCCGGTATCTGCTGCACGGCCAACGAGACGGTTATGCGGCAGGGTGTTCCACTGGCTGGCAACTTCTTGCAGCAGGAACTGGCCATCCTCACCGGCGCGGTCGAGGTGATGGTGGTGGATATCCAGTGCATCATGCAGGGTATAGCGCCGCTGGCAACAAAGTTCCACACCGAGGTGATCACCACTTCACCCAAGGTGAAAATCGAGGGCGCTATGCACATTGAGTTCGACGAGCGCAGAGCGCTGGAGATCGCCAAGGATATCGTCCGCCGGGCGATTGACCTCTTCCCCAAACGGGGTGAGACGCATATCCCCGAGGATCACCACCCGCTGATACCCGGCTTTTCCCACGAGTACATCAACTACGCGCTGGGTGGCCTCTACCGGGGTTCCCTGCGCCCGCTCAACGACGCCATCATGACTGGCCGCATCCGAGGAGTGGTCGCCAACATCGGCTGTAACAACGCCCGCGTGCGTCACGACGAACTCTTCCACCATGTCGTCACCGAGTTCCTCAAGAACGACATCCTGGTGGTGGAGACCGGTTGTGCGGCCATCGCCAGCGCCAAGCAGGGGTACATGACCCCCGAGGCGGCGTTGGAGTTCGCCGGGCCGGGCCTGCGCGAGGTCTGTGAAACTGTCGGTATGCCGCCGGTGCTCCACATGGGCTCCTGCGTGGACAATTCTCGTATCCTGACCATCCTTTCGCAGGTGGCGACCGAGGGCGGCCTGGGCGAGGACATCTGCGACATCCCGGCCGTCGGCATGGCGCCGGAGTGGATGAGCGAGAAGGCGATCTCCATCGCCACCTACTGCGTGGCCTCCGGGGCCTACGTCATCATGGGCGGCAGCGATGGCCCTGTCTCCGGGAGCGAGGAGGTGCTCCGCATCATGAGCGAGGTCTGGGAGGAGAAAGTCGGCGCCAAGTTAGAGTTCATTGAGGACGCCGAGGAGATCGTCCGTCGCTCAATAGAGCACATTGACAAGAAACGGGCCGCGCTAGGTCTGCCGGAGTACGACGCCTCCAAGTGGGGCAAGAGCGGCGACTGGCATATGCCGGAACTGCTCGAAATTCCGTTTGAAGAGCGGATCGAAGCAGTCTACGGCACGGTGGAAAAGTAGGGGGATAATGCCGGTCGATGCCGAACTGATAGATGAGATGGTCCGACGAATTGTGAGGACAGCTCATCCTCAAAAAATTATCTTGTTCGGTAGCCGGGCGCGGGATGAGGCGCGACCAGATAGTGACATTGATCTACTGGTAATCGCTGACTCCCCAAAGCCCAGGCATCAACGCGCTGCGCCATTGTACGGGGCCGTGAGTGATATCCTCGTAGCGATGGACATCCTGGTTTACACGCCGGGGGAAGTCGAAGAGTGGAGCGAGGTGCCTCAGGCATTTGTGACTACTGTGATACGGGAAGGTCAAGTTCTCTATGAAGACCGTCGTTGATCTGGTAAGAGGCTGGCTCCTGAAAGCGGAAAGTGATCTGACGAACGCCGAGTTGTGCCTGGATGCTGGCAAAGCGCTCGACACAGTATGTTTCCACGCTCAACAGGCGGCTGAAAAGTTCATCAAATCTTACTTGATCGCTCATAGGATCGACTTTCCGTTTATCCACAACTTGGAGAAGCTGATCGAGTTGGGAGCAAAGCACGACCCGGATTTACTCAGCATCAAGTCATTGGGACAAGACCTTACCCCATACGCAGTCGAACTGCGCTACGACGACGAGTTCTGGCCCGCGGCGGCTACTGCCAGCCAGGCGTTGGATGCGGCCCGGACGATCGAAAAGTTTGTCATGGATCGGTTGCCTCCAGAAATGAAATCTGAAGGTAAATAACTACAAGACAAGAGTCTAAAAGTCTTAGAGAGGTGAAAAGTTATGTCAAGATACATAGCCACAAGAGCAATTCGCGGCGCTAACACCGCCGTGGCCGAGGCGGACGCGCTGCTCAGGAAAGCGATCGCCGAGAAAGGGGCTGAAACCCCCGTGGTTTTCCCCAACACGGCCTACTTCCTGCCGGTCACTTTTGGTATGCTGAATCACAAGGTCGAGACACTTGGTGACCTCGAGTTCCCGTTGGCACACGCCAAGAGACTCTTGCACCCCATACCGGAGAACAATCTATGGGTGCCCTACCTGGGGGAGACGCTCGACAGTGGACAGGCAACCCTCCTGGCGACGGAGGCCATCCAGGGCATCCGCTTCGTCTACGGAGAGCAGCCGGAGCGCTTGCCGGGCTTTGAGATGGTCGGCGGCACCGAGTACCCCGGCATCGAGGACGGTCATCTCAACGGCCCCATTGACGACATCCAGTTGCGCTCGTGGGGCATCCAGTTGGTGGATGGCCGTATGCCGGGCTTTGCCGCCATCATCGGCGCGGCCCGCACGAACGAGGCTGCGGTCGCCATCGTGCGGGAACTTCAGAAGCGCAACATCCTCATCTTTCTCTCCGGCAATGTCAACGGGCGTTCCATCATTGACCAGTTGCAGGAGGAAGGGGTGGAGATGGGGTATGATACCTACATCATTCCCTTCGGCAGGGACACTCTCGCTGCTATCTATGCGGCTGGCTTTGCCACGCGCTCGGCGCTGACCTTTGGCGGTATGAAGGGCGGCCAGTGGCGCGATATCCTGCTGTACAACAAGTTCCGCGTCTTCGCCTTCGCGCTGGTACTGGGCGAGTTGGACGATCTCAAGTACGCCGCCGGCGCCGGCGTGCTCTCCTATGGCTTCCCGGTTATCGCCGACACCATCGTGCCCGAGATCCTGCCCACCGGCGTGACGCGCTATGAACACATCGTCTCGATGCCGTGGAACGAGATTGACGCCGAGACCGACGAGGAACGGGCGGCCAAACTGGTGCAGCGAGCCATCGAGGTGCGCGGCGTCAAGATCAAGATCACCGAGGTGCCGGTCCCCGTCGCCTACGGCTCCGCTTTCGAGGGCGAGGTCGTGCGGAGGGCCGATATGCGGATCGAGTTCGGCGGCAAACACAGCCGGGCCTACGAGTATCTGCGCATGGTGGATATGGACGAGGTCGAGGACGGCAAGATTGAGATCATCGGCCCCGGCTTTGAGGATCTGGAGGTCGGCGCTTCGACGGATATGGGTATCCTGATCGAGGTGGCCGGACGCAAGATGCAGGAGGACTTTGAGCCGGTGCTGGAGCGGCAGGTACACTA
>JAUWOI010000137.1 GCA_030612185.1 Anaerolineae bacterium | reverse complement strand
AAGAATTGCCACTTCTGGAGCAAATATGTGCAAAAATCGCTCGAAGCAAGCAGATTTCACTCATTTTTCAAGCCGCAAGAGGTACGGAATCGGGATTCCGACGAACAATCGTCGCACCCGGTCTCCAGGTGCAACGCACTTTCGGAAGTGCGTTGCACCTTAGCGTCGCTCCCAGGCGCTCAGGTAGGCATCTAATTCTCTCGGCAGTTTTCGTTCAATGAGATAGTCCAACACGAATTCCCGATAGCCCTGTGGGGATGGAAAGTGCTCCTGGACAAAGCCGCGATCCACGAGCGTGCCATCACGTTCGCCAATCCATTCCAGATAGTTGGAATAGGGCCACTCCGCCAAATCTGCAACCAGCCCGTGTTTGACCGGATTGGCATGGATGTAGCGGCACAAGTGTATCAGATGAGCCTGATCTTCTACAAGAGTGACCTTATAGTTGCCCTCGAACAGCGTGCCGCTGTGTCCATAACGCTTGTTGTAGGCTTTGGTGTAACTGTTGAAGACCCGCTGCGGCAAAAGCCCGGCGGGGTACTCGCCGTTCTGGCGAATCAAGTAATGGTAGTGGTTGGGCATCAGGCAGTAGGCGATAAGCGTCAGGGCCAGCGAGCGGCAGTAGTCCTTTATCTTGCGCAGGACAAAGATATAGTTATCGTCCTCGCGGAAGATGGAGATGCGATGCGCACCGCGATTGTAGATGTGATAGTAATGACCGGGAAGGTAGGGGGGTCTTTTTGGCATAACATTCTCCTAACGAGTCGCGAGGTGCAACGCACTTTCTGAAGTGCGTTGCACCTGCTCACCCCGCACGTCGATCTTGCCCGTGACGGCGGCGGAGACTAGGGCGGTGCGGTATTCTTGCAGCCGCTCGATGGACTCCTGGACCTTGGCAGTGAGAGCGTCAATCTTGACGATTTCGTGGTCTAGGTGGACGGCGATGGTATGTTGTTTGTTGAGAGGTGGAATTGGCAATGCCAACTGTGAGAGAATCGAGGTATTCAAATTATCCATCGTTGAGCCTACGGACTGAAGCAATAACCACTCACTGACACCGTTTGTGGACAGAACCCTATTCAGGAATGGTGGGTAAGCTAGTTCCAGCTTTGAACGCATTCTCAAGCTACCAGTTCCGCAGAGCCAACCCTCTTCCGCCAATGTAACTAATGCACAGCGTCCCAGTTCTCCTCGACGAGCAAAAACAATGTCACCAGCACACAGTTTATGACGCGCCAGACGTTCACAAGTCTTATCATCAATCGCAACTTTATGATCTGGCTCTATATACCCATCTTTCATATGGGATGGATTGATTACAGGAGTACCATCTGTCACGTAGTCTGATGAATGTAACTGGCTGCCAAATGGGCCAGTTTGAAGCGATTCCGCAATGTACCGAATCTGCTTCACCTCCCAGTGCGCCGGAATCTCCCCCAGCCACTCGATGCCGGAATCCTTCATCGGCACGCTGGGATCCAGCCCCTTGGTGACGGCGTGGCTGATGAGGGCGGCGCGCTTTTCCTGGAGGAGTTCGACCTGGTGCTCTTTCTTGGCGATGAGGGCGTCTATGTGGGCGGTCTTGTGGTCGAGGAAGGTGGCGATGGCGCGTTGTTCAGAGAGTGGGGGAGCAACAACGTACAGTCGTTCAATTGCTGCCATTGAGATATTGGGTTGTGTACCTTCCGACCAAGTACGCTGCACTTGATTCTGAATGTAATCTGCATGCAAGGCTGAAAAAAGAAAATTAGGGGTAAGATTCTCAGGGTTGGCCCTAATTAGGGCCAATGGCGACCACACGCTAAACTCGAAATCTACATCAACAATCGCCAACTTACCGGTTGTCGCGCCTGACTTGACCATAAAAATATCATCACGCTTTGGGTGTACTTTTCTGATATAGCGAGCATGCAATTCTGGTCTTATGTAGCCCCGTTTGAAGTCAAAATCGATGCGACCATTGCGAACCGCGTCAGCGGAAGCAAATGGTATACCTTCATCAACGAACTCGGGGGTCTCGTGTGGTCCATCTGTAATCTTGACTTCAACCCAGCGCTTCAGAGCTGTACCAGACCAATGTTCGGGAATCTTGCCCAGCCACTCAATGCCAGAATCCTGGTACTTCGGATACGCCCGCCACTTCATTCTGCCACCTCTGCCAACAAATCAGCAATTTCCTGCTCAATACCCTTCAGATCCGCCTCGATCTCATCCAACGGTCGCGGCGGGGTGTAGGTGTAGAAATAGCGGTTAAAGTTGATCTCGTAGCCGACTTTGGTCTTGCGCTCGTCCACCCAGGCACCTGCCTGCCGCGCCGCAGCCGCCAGCAAGCCTTTGCTGTATTGTTGTTTTAGCCACTTGCGCCTAAACCCTGTCTTGAGTTCTTTTTCACGTTTAACAGCTTGGCCTCTGCTAGGGAAGACTTCCCAATGAATAGGTTCGATAGGTCGGCGTGGTGCTGTCCAAGACACTGTGCCTGATTCGTGTTCCTGCAAACGCCTGGGGAAGTCTCCTGTTTGACCAATATAGAAAGAGCCATCCGCACATTTTAAAACATAAGTGCAGAACACACCTGGCTTCGGGCGCGGCGCAGGCAGGTCTGGCACGTGCGGCAGCACCTCGCGGGCCACGTAGGCGGAGATGCCCTCCTTGAGCGGCACGTTCTCATAGTCGCGCAGTTTGGGGTCGGGTTCGGGGTGGCCTTTTTTGTTGGTGCAGACGTCGGCGGTTTCGTCCCGCTCGGAGAGGGCCATCAAGATAGCCTTGAATAGCGGCGCTGGGACGGCGAGGCCAGCCTGCCCAAAGGTTTCGGTCATCAGGGCGGAGAACTGCTCGCGGCTTTTGACCACCCCGTGGCCATCGAGCGCGGACAGGGCGTCCAGGATGGCTTGCTGCATCACTTTGCCGGCGGCGATCTCGGCCTCGGCGGCTGCGGCGTCCTTGCGTTTTTTGCTGGTGGCGAGGGTGGCGAACTTTTTTGCCCCCTGGACGCGGGCCAGGCGCTCCTCGGTGACGGCGAAGTTGAGCCGCAGGGGGCGCTCGACGGTGATGCGCTGGTAGCCAAAGTCGGCGTTGTCGAATATCTTGACGTACTGGCCTGCCCTGAACTCGCCGTGGAGACGGGTGATCTCGGCGCAGTGGTCGGCGCCGATCTCGTGCCGTTTGTTGCCCAGGCTCTTGCGCATTTTGTCGAAGAAAGAGGTGGCGTCAATGAGTTGAATCTTGCCCCGGCGGTGAGGTTCCTTGCGATTGGTGACGATCCACAGGTAGGTGGAGATGCCGGTGTTGTAAAAAAGTTGGTCGGGCAGGGCCACGATGGCCTCCAGCCAGTCGCTCTCGATGATCCAGCGGCGGATGTTGCTCTCGCCGGACCCGGCAGCGCCGGTGAACAGCGGCGAGCCGTTAAAGACAATGGCCAGGCGCGTGCCGCCCTCCTTGGGGGCCTTCATCTTGCTGATCATGTGCTGGAGGAACAGGAGGGAACCGTCGTTGATGCGCGGCAGCCCCGCGCCGAAGCGGCCTCCGTACCCCTGCTCCTCGTGTTCCTTCTTGATGACGTCAGATTGGGGTTTCCACTCGACCCCAAAAGGGGGATTGGCCAGCATATAGTCAAAGGTCTTGGCGGCAAAGTGATCGTGGGTGAAACTATCGCCGAAGCGGATGTTGTCGAGGCTCTGGCCCTTGATCATCATGTCGGAGCCGCAGATGGCATAGGCCTGGGCGTTATAGTCCTGACCAAAGACCTCGAGGCGGGCGTCTGGGTTAAGTTCGCGGACGTATTCCTCAGAGACGGAGAGCATGCCGCCGGTTCCGCTGGCGGGGTCAAAGAGGGTTCTGACGATGCCCTTGGTGGTGAGGGTGTCGCTATCGGGGCTAAAGATGAGGTTGACCATCAGGCGGATGACCTCGCGGGGGGTGAAGTGGTCGCCAGCCTCCTCGTTACTGGCCTCGTTAAAGCGGCGGATCAGTTCCTCAAAGATGTAGCCCATCTCAATATTGGAGACTGTGTCGGGGTGCAGGTTTATATCGCAAAAGCGCGAGACGATGAGGTAGAGGCGGTCGGCATTGTCGAGTTTGGCGATGTGTTCCTCAAAGCCAAAGTTCTCAATGATCTCGCGGGCGCGGATGGAAAAACTCTTGATGTACTGGGTGAGGTTGGCGGCGATGTTGTCGGGGTCGCCCTTGAGCCGCTCGAAGGTGAAGCGGCTGGTATTGTGAAAGTCCTGCCCGGCTGCCCGGTTCAGGATCGGCTCCAGGTTTTTGATCTTGCCGCCCTCCAGGCTCTTGATCTTGGCGAGTACCTGGTCCTTGGTGGGTTCGAGGACGCAGTCGAGCCGCCGCAGGACGGTCATGGGCAGCATAACGTCTTTGTATTGGTTGGGGCGGTAGGGGCCGCGGAGGAGGTCGGCGACGGACCAGATGAAACTGACTTTTTCGCCAAAGTTGTTCATGCACATCCTCTATCTATGTAGGTGCAACGCACTTTTCTGGACAAGTGCGTTGCACCTTATGCAAGTGCTTGTCGAACTAAGCCGAGCGCTACACATTGTACTCGTGTTTGGAATTTAAGGCAAAATGTCTAATTGGTTTTGCCGGAAAGGTGAAGGTGAGCAGAAAGTGGGGGATGGGAAGGAGCGGGGTCTCGGTCTTGTCTCGCGGCAAAATGTGGTTGTCACATCCACGGCGGGCCATCCTACCGCCTGTGCCTGGATTAGCGAGGCTGCTTTTCACTTCGACGGCGGGAGAGCATCCCCTTGTTTTACGTTCCAGGCTGTCTGTGTGCCGCCATCTTTGTTACAACGGCAGGTAACGCACCTGCCCTTCCCCTTCCCCTTCGCCATCAAGGCTACATTCCGCCAGCAGCAGAATATCCTCAATAGCGCGACCGATGGGAACGGCTCGTCTGACTTCAAATACTCCCGGCATAGATTGGCCAGCCCGAACACGCTCGTAGGCGTACCTTGTGATCGTAGAAACGTCGTGGGTGAGCAGTACGCGTCTCTCTTGCGCTGCCCATTCCAGCACTGTCGGGTCATCTGCCCCAGAGAGACCGACGTCCTGAATGCGGACGATGTCCAGTTCCGGTTCCCAACGTAGCAGGCCGCGTACAATGCTATTGTTGAAGTTCTCGTCAGCAGCCAGCCGCAGCATAACTCACAGCCTTCTGTCTGGCACGACGAGCCAGCAGACGGTCGCGTATGCCGTGCGGGTCGAATCGATCTTCGTTCCGCTCACGCGCCTCGTCTGCTTGCCGTTGCCGCCAATGCAAATATGCTTCGACGTCTGTGCGTCTTTGCAGGTAATAGCCAATCACGAGGTATACGTCGACCAGGTCCAGGGACGGATACTGATACACAATCTCCTCGGCGGTAGCGCCTTCTTTGAAGGCAGCCACAACCGTATCTAGTGTCACGCGAGTTCCACCGACTCGCACAACGCCATCCGCGTCCGTTTCCAGCGGAATGGGTTTGGTTACGATCGGAAAAGTTATGTCATCTGTTTTTACTTCCAGCCCCTTCTGTGTTCTGTTCATTCCAACTCCTCCCTGTTTTCTTGCTGGCTCAACGCCGATCTGCCATTGTACCAGTCTACCGGCATAGTATAGCACAACGGCGGTAAGGAGCAACATCCCGTCGCGCACCCGTCGCCACAGCCAGAAAAGAAACAGGAGTGCCGCGAGACCCACCACCGTCATCCTAGCCGGGTTGTCCGTGCGCGTCGCGTCGAGTTCTTGCACCGGGGGCAGCAGCACGAAGAACATCAACGCTCCAGTCGGGGACTCACTGGCTCACTCAGCGCCATACACCTTCAGCAATTCCACCTCAGCATCCGGTGCGACGAGCAGGACACTCGCCTGGATGTCCTGCAGGTGCTGGTACACTGCCTGTTCTCCGATACCTGACGGTGCGTAGACCGCAAAGAGAACCTGCCGAGTTGCCGATGTGATGCGCGTGCGGTGGTCGGGACCGTAGAGTACACTGGAGATCACGCCTTGAGTATTGGCCATCATCATATCGCCCGATTTTAGCACTTGTTCCCGACCGTTGAGCAGGGTGTAACGTTCATTGCCCTTCGACACATCGAGTCTTACCGGCGTCTGTATGGCTTCCAGGTCATGCCCTGCCGTCAGGAGCATGTTCTTGAGTTCGGCCATAAACATCGCTTCGACGAGCGGCGAGACGCGGGGAATACCTTTGCCTTTGAGGGCAACTGACTCGAGTTGAAATTGGACGTGATAGGTCTTCTTGTAACGCTTGAGGTAGGTGTTGTATGCCTGGATAGGGGGAAGAGCCTTCAGCGCGGCTCTATCATAGCCGGAAAAACGGGATCGTAGCAGATTCTCCAATTCGTCTTTACGTTCGTCAAGCGCAACGTGATGCTCTGGGTTGACAACGTTGCGCAGCACCAGTATGCCTGCCGCTGCCCCAGGATAGGCTGTCTTCCACGCCTCTGATACTGTGAACCCTTTCGTTGGCTCCTTCCGTTTCTCGCTCACAAGAAATGCTCCAATTTGTGCAACAACTCCCCTTGCCCCGCAGCAAGTTCAGGCACTTCGTCTGGGAATTGCGCCCAAAAGAACTCGAACTCAATCGGTTCGCGGCTCCCGTCGGATGGGTATTCCTCGTAGTGTCGCCATCTGGTGGGTGCCTCACCGCATAACACCAGGTGAAAAAAGTGCCGCCGCTGGATTCCGGATTGGCCAAGCGGTGACAGATCGTACTCCCGCACGCCGAGATAGGACCGTATCTCCAGGTTATCCAGACCAGTCTCCTCGCGTGCCTCTCGAAGGACGGCATCATCAAGAGGCTCGCCCTGTTCGACCGTCCCGGCAGGCACCTGGATACCGGCATCAGGGTGATGCGGGTGGCTGAATACCAGGAGTCTGTCGCCGTCCGTGATGTATGCTGTGACTTTCTCAGTAGTCATCTTTGACGCAGTTCCTTAGGGTCCGTAAAAGAACAACTTCCCGACACGATGTCATTGCGAGCGTTTTTTTTGCGAAGCAATCCCCACGTTTGTCTAGGAAGGAGATTGCTTCGTCGCAAAAAGCGCTCCTCGCAATGACATGATTGGGAAACTTATTTATTTACAGGCCCTTAGTCTTGCCCGTCGACTCGCCTCCCCATTTGATCTATGTTCATCTTTTCGGCCTTCATCGGGATTGATTGACCGTCCTTTCTGTTGTGACCACACCCATCTGCGTTATTCTTCCTTGGTTACTACTCACCCTCCCGCAGGTTTTGACGGGTTTTCAACGCAAAAGCACATCCCAACGGCTATGCAAGCCTGCGAGTACAGCAAATCGTAACCTGCGGGAGGGTAGCCTGAGTAGTAACCTTCCTTGAAGCGTATCGCCCCGATTATAGTCCGACATTGGCGCTTATGCAAATACCCTTCGACGCGCTCAGGGGGGACAGTGCTCGCCCTCTCGCATTGCGAGAAACGTCTCTTTCGGTTACAATTGACCTCAGTGAACGAGCCTGGTGCTACAGGAGGTGCGTGATGCGTCTCAAGTGGTATGGATGGCTGGGGTTAGGTATTGTCGCCGGGGCGGAAATATGCCTCTTCGCGCGGCAGCCCTTCGTCGCCAGGTGGTTCACCCCCATCGTCTGGACTGGCTACATCCTCTTCGCCGACGCCCTGGCGCAACGCTTGCGCGGCCACTCGCTCATTCACGACCGGCCCCGGGAGGCGCTGATGCTGGTCTGGATCTCCGCCGGCTGCTGGCTGCTGTTTGAGGTCTACAACATCCCTCTGCAAAACTGGTACTACGTGGATGTGCCGGAACATCCGGTCGAGCGGACTTGTGCTTACCTGTGGTCCTTCGCCACCATTATGCCGGGGATGTTCGAGACCGCCGACCTGCTGGAGGGGCTGGGATTCCTGCGCAATCTGAGGACAAAACCCCGCACTCTCTCACCGGCGCTGCTGGCGGCAATGTTCGTGGTGGGAGTGGCTTTTGTGACCATCCCGCCGTTGTTGCCCTCCTCCATCGCACGTTACACCTTCGGCTTCGTCTGGATCGGATTCATCTTCCTGCTGGAGCCGATCAACATACGGCTGGGCGCAGAGTCGCCGCTGGCGGAGTGGGCACGGGGCGACCCGCGCCTGGGGCTGCGGCTGCTGGCGGCCGGGCTGATTGCCGGCTTCCTGTGGGAGTTCTGGAACTTCTGGGCCACCGCTGGCTGGCGCTATACGCTGCCCTGGCCACTTGACTTTGGGGTCTACTACTTCCGCATGCCGGTGCTGGGGCTGCTGGGCTTCCCGCCCTTCGCCTGGGAGTGCTGGGTGATGTTTCAGTTTCTCAAGCGGGCGCTGCACGGGGACGTGCTGTGGCGAAGTTAGTCTGCTGCCAGACTTGACACGGCGGCCAGGATGGGGTATAATGTGATTAGAACACTTGTTCTATACCCTATCCGAGAAAGGAGACCCAATGGCAGACAAGATGATCGCTTACTGTGGGCTGGTGTGCACTGAGTGCCCGGCCTACCTCGCCACCCAGGCCGATGACAAGGAGGCTCTCGAGCGCGTCGCGGCCCAGTGGAGTAAGGACTTCAACGCGCCATTCACCGCCGAGGATTGCCTCTGCGACGGCTGTACCTCCGGTAGCGAGCGGTTGAGCAGTTATTGCAGGGGTGGGTGTGAGGTCCGCGCCTGCGCCATTGCGCGGGGCGTGGTCAACTGTGCTCACTGCGATGACTACGGTTGCAAGAAGATCACCGGCTTCTTCAACTTCGCGCCGGATGCCAAGGCCGCGCTCGAGGAGATTCGCAAGACTCTCTAAACCGCAGCGGAATTACTCGCCTTGCTCGGCTTGGATTGCCAAATCCAAGCCTCTTGGCAGTGAGAAGCGGCACTTTGCGGGCCAAAAGCGGTCAAATCCGCTTGGTTCTATCCGCTGAACCGCTGGATTTGACAATCCAGCGGGAGCGGGTGGGCGGGAGCGGGCGAGTGGTTACCCGCAGAGATCGTAAAGCGGGCTCAGTAGTAAATAGTGCGCGTGCGATGGTAGGGGCGGATACCTGGCCCCTGGCGCTGCCCCTCGCGCCATAGCCAGTAGTCAATGTGCAGGGCGGTGACCTGCGGGAAGCGGGAGATCAACGCCTGCCGCATCAACTCGCCGGCCCAGACGGTGGCGGCGCGGATTTCGATCTCCTCGCGACTGCCAGCCTCCAGCGGTTCGCGCTGGTCAACCCGGCCGGCCAGATGCGGCGCGTAATGCAGGATGGACAGGCGACGCAATACCTGGGGCAGTTTGTAGTCGGCGAAGACGGTCAATTGCTCTGTGTGGCGCAGGTCGCCCGGCCCCTTCCCGCCGAAGGCCTCGTACAGCATCGCCGCTGCCAGTTGCGCCCGCTTGTAGAAGGCCACTGTGAACCCCCCCCGCCCCCCCTCTGTCCCCCCCGCCTTG
>JAUWOI010000456.1 GCA_030612185.1 Anaerolineae bacterium | reverse complement strand
GGTAAAACGAGCATCAGGACAGATGATCGTCTATATGCCCCCACATCTGGGACAAGCGGGTCGCCTACAACTAGATGTGGGGGGCAATTGAAAGTGGCTGACTACTCGTGAGTGTTTACCCCACAAATCTGAGTAGACCCTGAAAGTTTAGCGTATATTTCACCATTAGTCAAGCAATTGAGCGACATTCATTCCAAATTGAGAATTGCTGACGTCCCCTTCGACGAGGCCCGCAAACTGGCCCAGAGCTGCGGCGTGGACCTGGCGCGGGAGTGGGGGCGGCGCGGTTTTGTCCACAAGGAGCGCGAGTTCGTCCGCCTCCTGGGGCCGCAAAAGCGCAAACTGGACGACCTTGAGAAAGAGGACACCCGCGAACTGATTGACGTTCTGCACCGCGTCCTCCTGCTGTGGGAGAAGGGGCGGCGGGAGGAACTGGTGCAGGTGCTGGTGACCAGCGGCTACGGCCGCAGCGAGGCCTTCTACCGCGTCGCCCAGGCCGTCTCCGAGACGCTGCCCAACGAGAGCAAGGAGAAGAAACTGCTGGATGGGTTCCTCGTCGGCCGCGAGCGCGTGCGGGAGGAAGTGGGGAAGGCCGCGCAGCAGAGGAGGTTGTGGGAGGAATAGAACACGGATGGATAGAACACGGATGGATAGAACACGGATGAACACGGATGGGACGGATTCTCGCGGATTGAAGAAAAAAATAAGAAATCTGTGTAAATCCGTAGCATCCGTCGAATCCGTGTGCTATTACTGAAGGAGGCAAAGATGCTACACGAGGAGATCACGGGGGCGATTATTAAGGCTTTCTACACGGTGTACAACACCTTGGGCTACGGCTTTCTGGAGAAGGTCTATGAGAACGCCCTGGTCCACGAGTTGACAAAACTTGGACTCGAGGTTAGTCAGCAAATGCCTATCAAGGTGTACTACGACGGCTGTCTCGTAGGGGAGTACTTTGCCGATCTGGTGGTAGAAGGCTGCGTCATTGTGGAAATAAAGGCCGCCGAGAGCCTGTGCCCGGAGCACGCCGCACAACTTCTCAACTACCTCAAGGCCACCGAGGTAGAAGTTGGACTTTTGCTCAACTTCGGCCCCAAGCCGGAATTCGCCCGCAGAATCTTTACCAATGACAGGAAGAAATGAGATTAGAACACGGATGACACGGATAGAACGGATTTGCACAGATTCTTACAAAAAATCCGTGCTCATCCGTAGCATCCGCGTTCATCCGTGTTCTATTCTGTATCGGGAGGTTAAACGATGACCGCATTTCACACCATCGCTGTACCACACGAGGACATCCTGGCCGGCCGGCTGACGCTGGACGTCTTCGCCGCCGACCTGTGGGAGGTCCACAAGCGCCGCGCCACCGACGAGTACCGCGACCCCACGCGCTTCTTCCAACAGACCTATCAGACCGAGGGGCTGACCAACCTGCTGGCCGTGGTCGAAAAGCGGCTGCGCGGCGAGGGCGGCGACCCCGTCATCCAGATCCAGACCCCCTTCGGCGGCGGCAAGACCCACGCCCTCATCGCCATGTACCACAAGGCGGCCGAGTGGGATGCCAACCGGGTCGTCGTCGTGGGCACGCCTATGGCTCCCACCGATACCTTATGGGGCCAGATCGCCGAGCAACTCACCGGCAGCCGGGCTGGGTTTGAGGACCCCACAGCTCCCGGTCGTGAGGCCCTGCGGGAGTTACTAGATGCTCATCAACCGCTCCTTATCCTGATGGACGAGGTATTGGAATATGCCACCAAGGCCGCGGGCGTGCCGGTCGGCTCCAGCACCCTCTCTGCCCAGACCCTGGCCTTCCTCCAGGAACTGACCGAGGCCGCCAGCACCTTGGAGCGGGTCTGCCTGGCGGTCACCCTGCCCTCCAGCGTGCTTGAGCACTACGACGAGGACGCGGAGAAACTGTTCCGCCAACTGCAGAAGGTGGCCGGGCGCGTGGAAAAGATCTACACCCCGGTGCAGGAACACGAGATCACCCAGGTCATCCGCCGCCGCCTCTTCTCCTCGGTGGACGAAGAGCGAATGGCGGAGGTCGTGGGTGGGTTCCTGGACTATGCCGTCGGAGAGTCGCTGCTGCCGGCCGGGGTGGAGCCATCGGAGTATCGCCAGCGCTTCGAGGTCTCCTACCCCTTCCTGCCGGAGGTGGTGGACATCCTGTACCAGCGTTGGGGGAGTTTCACCAGTTTCCAGCGCACCCGGGGCGTGCTGCGCCTTCTTTCCCTCGTCATCCACGCTCTTAAGGAGCGGGAACTGCCCTACATCACCCTGGCCGATTTTGACCTGGCCAACCAGGAGGTGCGCCGCGAACTGCTCAAGCACATCGGTCCTGAGTACGATAGTGTCATCGCCGCCGACGTCACCGGGCAGGAGGCCGGAGCCCGCAAGGTGGACGGCGAACTGGGCGCGGCCTACCAGGGATTGCGTCTGGGGACGCGGGTGGCTACCGCCATCTTCCTGTATTCCTTCTCCGGCGGCGTGGAGCGGGGGGCCACGCTGGGCGAGGTCAAGCGCAGCGCCACCACCACCAGCAACCCGGCCAGCGTGGTCGCCGAGGCGGTCGAACTGCTGAAGGGCCGCCATCTCTTCTACGTGCAACAACAGAGCGGCAAGTACTTTTTCACCAACCAGCCCAATCTGAACCGCATTCTGCTCACCCGGATGGAGAACATCGAACCCCCCGAGATCGCGGTTGAGGAAGAGGCTCTGCTAAAGACTCGCGTAGGCGGACGGCGGCTCAAGGTTTTCCTGTGGCCCACCTCCGACGCCGATATCCCAGACACGCCTGAACTGAAACTGATCCTCCTGCAGGAACGGGACGATGGGCTGATGGGAGCCATCTTGAAGCAGAAAGGGACCATTCCCCGTGTCCATTGCAACACCCCCTTCTTCCTGGTGGCGCTGGAGAACGAACGGCTCGCCCTGGAGATGTTGATGCGCAAGAGCCTGGCCTACGAGACGTTGGCAGGAGACGTTACTCTCAGCCTCACCACGGACCAGCAGAAAGAGATCAAGCAGGGCCTGAAAAAAGCCCGTGGCGACCTGGCCGAGGCCGTGCGCCGCACCTACCGGCAACTGTTCATCCCCTCCCGTGACGGGCTGAAAGAGATGGACCTGGGCATCCCCACATACGGCGAGGACAAGCCGCTGGACGAGGAAGTGTACGACAAACTGCGCCTGGACGGGGAAATATCGGAGCGCATCGTGCCCCTGGTCATCAAGAAGCGTTACCTCACAGAGCAGGAGTATGTGCTGACCGAGCAATTGGCCCAGGCCGGGCTGCGGACGCCGGGGGAGATGCGAGTCGTCAGCCGGGAGGCGTGGGAGCAAGGTATCGCCGAAGGGGTGCGCCAGGGGTTGTTTGGGCTGGGATCGCTGGAGGATGACCAGCCTGTATGCCGCTACTTCAAGCAGGAGCCGTTTGTCGGGCTGGCGGGCAGTGAGATCATCATCCTGGCCGAGGTCTGCCAGGCCCAGCGGGCGGCAGAAGCGGAGCAGACCACCTACCGCCCCCCGGCGGAGGTAGATACAACCCTCCGGCAGCCTGGCCTTACGGCCGTTGGGGAGGTATCCGAGGGTGCCGACACAGCAGGCCTCAAGCCCGTGCCTGGGCTCCCCCGACGGCACATCCGGCTTCAGTTCACCGTGCCGAAGGGCAAGGTCTCCGGTCTGATGGGCGTGATGAACCTGCTCCAGCACAAATTCGACCGGCTAGAGGTCGTGTTGGCAGCCGAACAGGGGGCGATCTCTGAGCAGGAGTACGAGGACAAGATCCAGGAGGCCTTCCGGCAACTGGGGATTGAGGTCGTGGAGGAGTGAGAGTGCATGGGCCGTACCGGCCTGAAGCGCCGGTGCTGGGCAAACGCGCCACCACCGTCTATTCACGGCGGTGCGCCGGTCAACCCAGCCAGCGCGTCCTCGGCGGTCAGCCAGCCAGTGCCGGGGAAGAGC